>DASYUS010000253.1:0-5059 GCA_036000945.1 Allostellaceae bacterium | reverse complement strand
TGGGTGCCGCCCCGATTATCATAGGTTTGGCAATGGGAGGCGCGGCGATGGCGGCCGATCTCGAAAATACGCTGTATGTGGATGTGCCGGCCGGGCGGGTGGTCATCGAAATGCGCCCCGACCTGGCACCCGGCCACGTCGCCCAGATCAAGGCGCTGGCGCGGCGCGGCTTCTACGACGGGGTGCCGTTTCACCGGGTGATCGACGGCTTCATGGCGCAGACCGGCGACCCGACCGGCACCGGCACGGGCGGCTCGGGAAACAAGCTCAAGGCCGAGTTCTCCAGCGAAAAACATGTGCGCGGCGTGCTGTCGATGGCGCGCACCTCGGACCCGAACAGCGCCGACAGCCAGTTCTTCATCATGTTCGCCCCGGCCCCCTCGCTCGACGGCCAATACACGGTCTGGGGCAAAGTGACCTCGGGGATGGAGTTCATCGACAAGGTCAAGAAGGGCGACCAGGCGCGCAACGGCGCCGTCAGCAATCCCGACAAGATCATCAAGATGCAGGTCGCCGCCGACGCGGAGAAGGCCGGCGGCAAGGCGAAATAACCAGCCCCTCACCCTGTCCCTCTCCCCGCAAGCGGGGAGAGGGAACGCGGTTGAAGCGGCGGGCAAATCCGTCGGAGAATGGTTTGGAAGACGCCGCCGCTCTCTCTTTCCCCGCGTGCGGGGAGAGGGTCGGGGTGAGGGGCAACGCGGAGGAAAAGAGATGGCTCAGCATCACACCGTGGCGTGTCGACCCGACCATTGCCATTGGGGGTTTTTCGATTCGGCGCTGAAGCCGGTCGTCACCGTCGCCTCGGGCGACACAGTGTCGGTCGATTGCGTCTCGGGCGGCCGCGACATCCTGCCGGAGGGCCCCGGCTTCGAGATCCTCGCCGACCATCGCGCGATCCACGAGGCGCTGGCGCCGCGGCTCGGCGCCCACATCCTGACCGGGCCGGTCGCGGTCGAAGGCGCGGAGCCGGGCGACGTCTTGCAGATCGACATCCTGTCGATCGAGCCGCGGCAGAATTGGGGCTACACGCGGATCCGGCCGCTCGCCGGCACGCTGCCCGAGGATTTCCCGGTTACCAAGCTGTGGCACACGCGGATCGACCGCCAGCGCGGCATGGCAAGCTTGCCGATCGGGCTGGAGATCGAGCTGGCGCCTTTTTTTGGCGTGATGGGGGTGGCGCCGCCGCCCAATTACGGCGCCTGCAGCTCGATCCAGCCGCGCGAGTTCGGCGGCAACATGGACCTGAAGGAGCTGGTCGCCGGGACGACGCTCTACCTCCCGGTCTGGGCGCCGGGCGCCTTGTTCTCGTGCGGCGACGGGCATGGCGTGCAGGGCGACGGCGAAGTCTGCATCACCGCGCTCGAAACCGCGCTCAGCGGCACCTTCCGGCTGACCCTGCGCAAGGACCTGCACTTCAAGCTGCCGCGCGCCGAGACGCCGACCCATCACATCGCGATGGCGTTCAACGAGGATCTCGACGACGCGGCGAAGGACGCGCTCCGGGCGATGATCGACCTGATCGGCGAAAAGATGGGCCTCGCGCGCGACGACGCTTACATGTTCGCCAGCCTCGCCGTCGACATGCGGGTGACCCAGCTGGTCGACGGCAACAAGGGCATCCACGCGATGCTGCCGAAGCACTACGCCCCGAGCTGACGCAACTCCGTGCTGAGCAATGGCTCAGCCGCCAACCGCGGACAGGGGCATTGTCGGCCGGAGGCGGCGAGCGATGACGCAGAGCAGCAGAAGGAGCGACACGGCGGTGAGCGGGACGTGGGAGGCGCCGGCCACCAGCGTGATCGGCGCGATCATCGCCAGCATCATCACCAAGATCTCGCCGGTGCCGAACGCTCCGCCGGCAGAGTGCCGTTCGGCGACGAACCAGATCGCCGCAGTCGCGAGGATCGGCATGTCGTAGACGAAAGCGTGCGGCGTCGCGAGCAAGGCGGCGACGAGGAGTGCGGCTCCGGCCAGTTGCGTCGGGCCGTGGCGGAAGCAACGCCACACGACGCAGGCGGCCGCGATTGCCGCGCAGAATTGTGCAAGTTGCGCCACCCATGGAGCCGTGCCGAGCTGCAACAGGCCGGCATACACGGTCGGCATCAGATGGATGATCTGGCTGTTCTCGGCGCCAAACTGGTCGGCATATTGAATGAGGTTGGCGGCCCAGGCGGGCCAGATCGCCGGCCCGAAAACAGCGCTCGTCAGGACGACGAGCGCTGCGACAGTTGCAACCGCGGCGGCAATCGTGCGCCACAACCCGGCCGCGACCAGCGCGACCGGGACCAACAGCCCCATCTGCGGCTTGTACGTCGCCAGACCGAACAGAATGCCGGCGCTGATCGGCCGGCTCGCGGCCAGGCGAAGCCCACCGGCCAGCAATGCGGCAGCCAGAAAGCCGGCCTGGCCGGCGACGATCGTGATCGTCGTCGTCGGCGCGAGCAACGCCGCCCAGGTCATCGGCGAGCGCCAGCGTGCGCCGACCGTCGCCCATACGAAAAGGACGAGGGTGACGCCAAGCGCGACGCCGTATGCCACCAGGTGCGGCAGCAACCCCAAAGGCCACAGCAGCAGCAGAAAGCTCGGCGGGTAGGGGAACGGGTAGCTCTGCAGCGGGCTCATCCCGAGCGTTACCTGCGCCGCCTTGAGCGCTGCCGGGTCGTAGACCTGCACCGCCGGATGGTCGAAAATGAAGCGGGCGCTGCTCCACAAACCGAAAAAGTCGCCGAGCGACCCGGCTCTCATCCGCGCAAAGGTTACGGCGAGAAACCCGGCGCTATAGGCGCCAAACAGGACCAGCAGGATGCCGGCGAGCCGGCGAAACTTGTCGCTGCCGGGAGGCCAGCGCAACGCGGCGGCGAGACTGTCGGCGGCCACGGCTTCCGGTTTTGCTTTCACAAGGGGATCCGAGAAAATCCTCTACGCGCGACCGCTATCCTGTGCGCGCGCCCGCTGAAACATCGCTATGGCGCCGCCTCCGCCCGCGCATTGCGCAGCAGCCCGAGCATGATAAGCTTCGGCAATCGGCGGCGCGACGCCGACCGTGACGGAGGGTGGAGATGAAGGTCAGGATCGAGTGGTGCAAGCCTTGAAACTATGAACCGCGGGCCCTCCGTGCGAGGGACAGGTTGGTTGAGCGTTACGGCGCCGACGTCGAACTGGTGCCGGGCGTGGGTGGCGTATTCGAGATAACTGTGGACGGCCGGCTGGCGTTTTCGAAGAAGGCGACGGGGCGGTTCCCGACTGACGAGGAGGTCGACGCCGTCGGCGCTGGCTGAACGATATCGCCGCGACACCCGGATATCACATGGCGTGTCGCGGCGAATCCCTCCCGCAATCCACATAAGCAGACGTATCGGCGCCGGGTCGCCGGGCCGGTGCCGCTCATGATACAATCCTGTGATGCTGACAATTTCCGGTCTCAGCTACCGCGTCGGCGGCCGCCATGGCCGTGCGCTGTTCGACGAGGCTAACGCCCAGATCCCCGAGGGCAGCAGGCTCGGCCTGGTCGGGCGCAACGGCGCCGGCAAATCGACGCTGCTCGACCTGATCCGCGGCCGCCTTCTGCCCGACCGCGGCGACATCTTCCTGCCGAAGGGGCACCGCATCGGGTTTCTCGCGCAGGAGGCCCCGAGCGGGCCGGCCAACGCGCTCGACACGGTGCTCGCCGCCGACCGCGAGCGCAGCCGGCTCCTCGCCGAACTTGATGCCGGCCCCGCGCCGCTGCGCATCGCCGAGATCGAAGAGCGGCTGGGCGAGATCGGCGCGCGCGCCGCCCCCGGCCGCGCCGCGCGCATCCTCGCCGGGCTCGGGCTCGATGCGGCGATGCAGCAACGGCCGCTCAGCGAGCTGTCGGGCGGCTGGCGGATGCGGGTGGCGCTGGCGGCCGTGCTGTTCGCCGAGCCCGACCTCCTCTTGCTCGACGAGCCGACCAACCATCTCGACCTCGAAGCCTCGCTGTGGCTCGAACGCTATCTGCGGCGCTACCGGCGCAGCTTCGTGCTGGTCAGCCACGACCGGCAGCTGCTCAACGCCGCGACGACGATGACGCTGCACCTCGATAGCGGCAAGCTGACGCTCTATTCCGGCGGGTTCGACAAGTTCCTGCGCGCCCGCCGCGAAGCCGCAACACGCCAGGCTGTGCTGGCCCGCCGCCAGCAACAGGAGCGCGACCGGTTGCAGCGTTTTATTGACCGCTTCCGCGCCAAGGCATCAAAGGCGCGCCAGGCGCAGAGCCGGATGAAGGCATTGGCGCGGCTCGAACCGGTGGCGATGATGACCGATGCCGCGCCTATCGCGCTGCGCCTGCCGCAGCCGGCGGCGCTCGCCCCGCCGATCATCGGCCTCGAAAAGGTCAGCACCGGCTACGCCCGAGGCCAGCCCGTTCTGTCGCGGCTCGACCTGCGGCTCGACCCCGACGACCGGATCGCGCTGTTGGGCGCCAACGGCAACGGCAAGACCACCTTTGCCCGCCTCCTCGCCGGCCGTCTTCCCCCGTTGTCGGGGCGGATGACGCGGTCGCCGAAGCTGACCTGCGGCTTTTTCGCCCAGCATCAGATCGAGGAGATGCGGCCCGACGAATCGGCCTTCGACCATCTCGCATCGCTGATGCCGGAGAGTGCACCCGAGGTGGTGCGCACGCGGCTCGGCGGGTTCGGATTCGGCCAGGACAAGGCACTGCTCCCGGTCGGCGAGCTGTCCGGCGGAGAACGGGCGCGCCTCAACCTCGCCCTTGTCACCCACGATGCCCCTTCACTGCTGATCCTCGACGAGCCGACCAACCATCTCGACATGGAGACCCGCGAGGCCCTGGTTGCCGCGCTCGCCGAATATTCCGGTGCGGTGATTCTGGTGAGCCACGATTGGCATCTCGTCGAGTTGGTCGCCGACCGGCTGTGGCTCGTCGACGGCGGCACGGTGCGGCCGTTTGAGGACGATCTCGACGCTTACCGCCGCCGGCTGCTCCAGGCCGAACCGGCGCCGGCGGGGCGCGCCGACGACCGGGCAAACGGCTACGACCCGCGCCGCGCCGGGCGCCGCGACGCGGCCGAGCGGCGTC
>DASYUS010000252.1:0-5382 GCA_036000945.1 Allostellaceae bacterium | reverse complement strand
CCAGGATTCGGTCTGCGATGAACGAGCCTAACGAAGACGCCTTCGATGCCGACCCGCTCTACCAAGCAGCGCTGGCGGTCGAGCAAGACCTTCGACTCACGGCGGAGATGGCCGAATGGGAAGAGGCGATGTTGACTGACGGTATTGAATCCGATTTGCGACTGCCGCCGGCCGCAGGATGGGTTGGGCGAGTGAACCCATCGTCAAGCATGTAATTCGTCACAGAGGTAAGAAAATTGAAAAATATGGATTTTATCACCCTCAGTATTGCCGTGCTGGGTGCTGCATTGGGCATTATCGCACAAAACCGTACGAAATTTGGTCGTCACTCCCAAAAACGCCATCCCATTTGGTGCAACTGAACTACTTTACCCAAATGTTCAATTCTGATTTAACGCTGTTAATATTAGTATCTGCCCTGTTATCGTAGGTGAAGTGGCAAAACGTTCAAAGGAAATAGTCCGGCCCTGGAACAACAAAATGCCTAAGCCCTTGGCGAACTGTAGGGTGAGTTGAGCGGGGCAAAACCCACCGGCGATTTTTTTTACAACGAGACAGCGAGACCGTGAGATTCCGCGCCACTAAAATCTCGTTGTCTCGCCGTCTCATTGTGAATTGATGGGATTCACCGGTTCGGCAGGTCGAGGGGGTAGATCGGCCGGCGGACGTTGTTGAAGGTGAGCTGCGAATAATCCGAGGTGCAGACGCCGTGACCGGCGCACTCGACGACGGCTTTCGCCAGTTTGGCCATGCCGGCGCGCCAATGGATCCGACTCTTCAGCATGACGTAGCGCTTCTGCGTCGGGTCGATCCCGAGGGCCAACAAACAGTTGAGGTCGGAGGGTTCGACGTGGCGCGAGATCAGCGCCACCTCGACCTTGCCGGTGTCGATGACGACGGCGGGGCCCATGTCCATCTGGACGCCGCGCCCCATCGGCCCCTTGTTGCGGAAGCGGCCGGAGGAGATCGTCTTGACCGTGCCGGTGACGACCAGCGGCTTGCTGTCGCCGGGGATCGCCGGCATCGCCATCCGGCCGCCGACCGCCAGCGAAATCTCGGCGCCGACCCCGGCGGCGATCGCCTGCTGCACGGCCGCCGGGTCGTAGATTGCGAAGGCCGCGACGCCGTCGAGCCCGGCGCGCAAGATCGCGGCGAGTACGGCGGTCGTTTCTATCGTCCCGCCCGAGGCGCAATTGTCGTAATGGTCGAGCAGGATGACCGGCCCGTCGCCGGCTTGCGGCGCCATCGCGATCGCGCGCGCCAGCGACTCTTCAAGCGGCTCCAAGCGGTAGACGAACGCCTCGCGGTCGCGCCACGCCCGGTCCAGCAATTCGTCGCGCAGCCGTGCGGCCAAGACGCGGTCGCCATCGGTCACGACAACCGCGGAAAGGCCGGCATTGGCGATGTCGGCGTGCGGGAAGCCGGTGAAGAGGCTCGCCGCCAGCGCCCCGTCGCTCGCCATCGCGGCGACGCGGTCCTGCAGTTCCCGGTTCGGATGGTCGTCCGAGCCCTGGCGCATGACGTGCGGCAGCATCGGCACGTTGCCCCACGCCATCACCGGCCGCGCCTCGCCGCGCATCGCCTTGAGCAGGATCTCGCCGGCGCGCTTCGCCGTGTCGTAGGTGTCGATATGCGGGTAGGTGCGGTAGCCGGCGACGACGGTCGCGTTCTCGATCATCGCCTCGTAGAGGTTGGCGTGCATGTCGTAGGCGACGGCGATCGGCGTCTTGGCGTCAATCGCGCGGATGCGGCGCAACAGCTCGCCCTCGCCGTCTTCGAGGCTTTCCGTCACCATTGCACCGTGCAGGTCGAGCATGATGCCGTCCCAGCCGCCTTTCGCCACGGCCTCGCAGATGACACCGGCGATGTGCTCGTAGGCGGCGTCCTCGACCGGCCGTGACGGCGGCGCCCCGGCGGCGATCGGCAAGACGATGTCGGCACGCTCGCGCTCGGCGAGGTCGAGATAGGCGCCGAGCCCCGATCCCGTCCTGCGATAAGCGGCGATTGCCGCCTCGCCGTAGAGCGGCCCCGGCCCGTGGCCGAACCGCTGAAGCGGCGTCGGCACCGGCGAGAACGTGTTGGTCTCGTGCTTCATCATCGCGATCAGGAGACGCATCGCCGGTCCTCCCTAGAGAGACTTCGCCATCGGGTAGCTCGCGCTCGTGCCGAATTTGTGCTGCGGCGGCCCCGTCTGCTCATACCCCGCCGCGCGGTAGAAGCGGAAGGCCGTCTCGGTGCTGACGAGCGTGCAGCGGTCGTTGCCGTGCGCGGCGGCGCGCGCCTCGAGCGCCGCCAAGAGCGCCCGGCTGACGCCGCAAAACCGCGCGTCGGGCGAAACGTAGTTGAGCGTGATCTCGCCCGTGTCGGTGACGCCGCCGACGCCGAGGATCTGATCGCCCTCGACCGCGACGAGGAGAGAACTGTCCGGGCGCGCGATCCACGACGCGACGATCTCCGGCGTCTTGTTGGCGAGCCATGCGGCGAGGATCGCCGGGTCGCCGTGATGGTCGGCAATGCAGAGCTCGGCGAACGATCGCCGCAAGACCGTGCAAGCGGCCGCGGCGTCGGCGGCGACGGCGTCCCGTACTTCCAACTGAGCCTCCGGCCGTAGCGGCTTCTCGAAGAACGCGATCTCGCCGCCGGGGTTGGGACCATAGGGTGCGATCTCACGGAAGCCGAGCGCGCGGTAGAGGGCCATTGCCCCCGCCATTGTCGGCCGGTGCGTATCGAGCCGCACCCGCTCGTACCCCTTCGCCCGGGCGATGGCCAGCGCGCGCTCGGCGAGCCTCCGGCCGACCCCGGCGCCTCGCGCCTCGGGTACGACATAGAGCCGCTTGATCTCGGCGATGCCGGGGCCGAGCGGCTTCAGCGCCACGACGCCGACCGCCGCGCCGGCCGCATGCGCCAGCAGCAGGCCGCCTTCAGGCGGCGCGTACGGCGCCGGCAGCCCCGCCAGCTCGCCGGCAAAACCCTGGTATTCGAGACTGAACGGCAGCGAGGCCGCATAGGCGCAAAACAGCCGGCGCACCTCCCCGATATCGCCGGCGCCGGCCTCGCCGATCCTTAGATCGCCGCGATGGACGCTCATCTCCGCAATGGCTATCGTGATGGCCAGATCGATCGGGCTCTTGCCATGACAACCTACAGCGTCGCCGACGCCAAAAACCAGCTTCCCAAGCTAATCGACCGCGCGCTTGCCGGCGAAGAGGTGATCATCACCCGCCGCGGCAAGCCGGTCGTCGAGCTTCGCGCCGCCGCGGTCCGCCCGCAGCAGCCACAGCCAAAGACCATAAAGGAGTGGGACGAATGGCTGTTCGAGAGAACCTGTGCGCGTCCGGGCGTGGGTTTGACGTCAGTCCAACTTCTCGATCTGCTCAACGAGACCGATCAGGATGAGCATCTATTTGGACGCCAGCTTTCTGGTCCCGACGCTCGTCCGCGAGGCGACAAGCGAGGCCGGTAGGGCCTATCTCCTGCCCGGATCGACTGATCAGCGATTTTGCCGCGGTCGAGGTGGCGTCGGGTCTGTCCCGGCTGGTTCGAATGGGTCTGCTCCCCTCTGCCGAGGCCGTGGCCCGGCTGACTGATTTCGAGGCGTGGCGATCGGCGACCAGTTCGCCGGCCGAAGTCCACGCGGCCGATGTCCGGCTCGCGTACGCGTATGTATGTCGGTTCGACTTGATGCTGCGCGCGCCGGACGCTCTGCATCTGGCGATCGCCAACCGGCTCCGGGCGACGCTCGTGACGTTGGATCGGCGAATGGAGCGAGCGGCGCTCGAGCTCGGGATCGCCGTCGAGGTACCCCAGACAAATTAGCCGATCCGCGCTAAGCTGCCGGGAAACCCGGGAGGATCCCATGAAGCGCAGCACCGATCGCATCCTGACGACGCATGCCGGCAGCCTGCCGCGGCCCGACGACCTGCGGGCGATGATCATGAAAAAGCAGCAGGGCGAGGCGATCGACGACGGCGCCTTCGCCGCCCGCGTCAAGACCGCCATCGCCGAGACCGTCAAGCGGCAGACCGATGCCGGCATCGACATCGTCGGCGACGGCGAGATGGGCCGCATCGGCTTCATCCCCTACGTCAACGAGCGCCTCGCCGGGATCGAGCCGGCCCGCAGCGAGCTTGCCAACTACTGGAACGAGTCGCGCGAATACAAGGCGTTCCCCGCGTTCTACGCCTGGGCCGCGGCGCAGCCGGGCGCCGCGGGCACCGCCGGGCGCACCCGCTGGGCCTGCACCGGCCCCGTTTCCTACAAGGGCATGGCCGCCCTCCAAGAGGACATCGCGACCCTGAAGGCGGCGCTCGCCGGGCAGCGCTACGAAGAGGCCTTCATGCCGGCGGTGTCGCCCTCCAACCTCGCCAACTGGAACCGCAACGAGCACTACAAGAGCGAGGAGGAATACCTCTACGCATTGGCCGACGCGCTCAGGGAGGAATACCGGGCGATCATCGACGCCGGGCTCGTCCTGCAGATCGACGACCCGCTGCTGGCCTCCTATTACGTGATGCACCCGGAAAAGAGCGTCGAGGAGTGCCGGGCCTGGGCGCTCGGCCGCGTCGAGGTGCTCAACCATGCGCTGCGCGGCCTGCCGGTGGAGAAAATCCGCTACCACACCTGCTATTCGATCAATATCGGCCCGCGCGTCCACGACATGGAGTTGAAGAACCTCGTCGACATCATGCTGCGGATCAACGCCGGCGCCTATTCGTTCGAGGCCGCCAATCCGCGCCACGAGCACGAATGGCAGGTCTGGCAAAGCGTCAAACTGCCCGAGGGGAAGAGCCTCATCCCGGGCGTCATCACCCATTCCTCGAACATCGTCGAGCACCCCGAACTGATCGCCCAGCGCATCGCCCGCTTCGCCCACGCCGTCGGCCGCGACAACGTCATCGCCGGCGCCGATTGCGGCTTCGCCAGCTTCGCCGCCACCTGCGAAGTCCACCCCAGCGTCGTCTGGGTCAAACTCCAGGCCTTGGCCGAAGGCGCACGGCTCGCGAGCCGGGAGTTGTGGGGCAAGGCGGCGTAACCGGCGCGTCACCTGAAGTAGGGTGGAAAGGCGGAGCGCATCCCGCCGGTTAACGGCCGTTGTTCAGCCGCACGCCGGCGCCGCCGGACGCCTCAGCGCTGCGGATCGTGCCCTGATGGCGATCGTCCAGAATTTGACGCGGGAGAGGAGCTTGCCGGCGCTTCCGGCAGCCCATCGACTATCCCGGGTTGCCCGCACGAGGTGCCGGCTGGTTGACCGCCAGCCCGTCGCCGAGCCGTATTCGTCGCCACAGCGCCGGGTCGGCCAGCGCCGCGTCGGGGGCGCGGCCAGACGAGGACATCCAGCGCTCGCGGTGCCACGAGGTCAGCGCCACCTCGGCGCGCAGGGTC
>DASYUS010000251.1:0-13331 GCA_036000945.1 Allostellaceae bacterium | reverse complement strand
GACGCTCAACCTCGACACCAAGACGCGCGGCCGCAAGACCGACGAGGGGCTCGAGGTGATCCGCCGGCTGTGGAGCGAGGACAAGGTCGATTTCGAGGGCGTGCATTATCACCTGTCGGGCGCCTCGCTGTCGCCGAAGCCGGTGCAGCCCGATCTGCCGATGTGGATCGGCGGCTCGTCGGATGCGGCGATAAGGCGCACTGCACGCCTCGGCACCGGCTGGCAGGCCGGCCCCGAAACGCCCGAGCAGGCGGCGATCGTCGTCAAGGCGATCCGCGCCGCCGCGGCCGAAGCGGGCCGCACGATCGACGACGACCATTACGGCGCCGGCATCCCGTTCCGTTTCGGCCGCGCCGACGACCCGGCGCTCATCCCGCTGTTCGAGGCCTACCGGAAGCGCACCGGGCGCGACCCGAAGGATTATTTCGCGATCGGCGATGCCGCCGCGATCGTCGCGAAGATCGCGGATTACGTCGATGCCGGGGTGTCGAAATTCATCCTCCGCCCGGCCGCCCGCGGTGATGACGAGATCATGGCGCAGACGCGGCAGCTGATCGATGAGGTGTTGCCCCGCGTCGCCGCGCGCTGGCCAAAGCCGGCAAAGCGCCGCCCGGTCCGCCAGGCCGCCGAATGATCGCACTCGGACGGCTCGCTCTCGGCCTGGCGTTCGCCGCCGGGTTCGGCAGCGGTGCGCTGGCGCAGGCGCCGACGCCGTTCGACGGCCAATACATGGGGGAGTTGACGCTGACGAGCATTATGGGCGGCGACTGCACCGAGCCGCCGCTCGGGGCGCTCTATCCTTTGGCAATCTCCAACGGCGACGTGAAATTTTCCTACGTCCCGCGCTTCAACACGACATTGCGCGGCAAAATAGACAAGAAAGGCGTCTTCAAAGCTTCTGCGCACCTAAAAAAGGGGGCTGTACAAATGACCGGTCGCATCCAAGGCAACAATATTACGGCTAATATCGTATCGCCAAGCTGTCGTTATTCGTTTCGCACGAAAAATTAGGTCTGATTTTGGTCAAGTTAGCCCAATACCCCACCGCATTCCCGGCGAAAGCCGGGATCCACAGTTCAACCATTCGTGCGGCTGATAGTGGATTCATTCAAACAAAACGCACTCGACCTTGTCATTCCGGGGCGTCGCGCAGCGGCGAACCCGGAATCCATATTCCAGAGGCCGGTGTTTATGGATTCCGGGCTGCCTCGCTTCGCGAGACCCCCGAAATGACACCGTTTTTCGGGTGTCAAATGTCTGATTCGTACCAATAGGCGGGTCCCGGCTTTCGCCGGGAATGCGGTAATTTAGGTGAAGCCGGCTGTGATCCTTCGGGATGGAGCGCCTACAGCCGGGCGAGCAGCGCCTGCGCGGCGGCGGGGGCGCGCACCTTGGCGCCGTTGATGAAATAGAGGAAGCAATCGCGGCCCTCTTCGCTCCAGGCGCGCAGCCGCTCGGCCCACCGGTCGAGCGCGGCGGGCGGGTAGCCGGTCTCCTCCTTCTGCGCGCAACGGCGCAGGCGCAGATAGGCGAAATCGGCGGTCAATTCGTCGAATTCCGGGTGGTTCGCATCGTCGACCAGCGCGACGGCGGCGCCGCGACGGCGCAGAAGGTCGAAGAATTCCGGGCACTGAAAGCTGCTATGGCGGGCCTCGATGACATGGCGCAGCGGCGTTCCGGAGCGTTCGTGCGGCAGGAGATCGAGGAAGGCGGCGAGATCGGCGGCGTCGAACTGTTTCGATGGGGCGAACTGCCAGAGGATCGGCCCAAGTTTCTGCTTTAGGTCGGCTAGGCCGCTGTCGAGGAAGCGATCGATATAGGGCGCCGCGCTTGCCAACTCGTTGCGGTGCGTGAGAAAGCGCGGGCCTTTCAGCGAGAAGACAAAATCGTCGGGCGTCTCGTCCCGCCATTTGCGGAAGCTCGCCGGCGTCTGGATCCGGTAGAACGTGCCGTTGATCTCGATTGCGGTGACATGCCGGCTGGCAAAGGCAAGCTCCTCCGCCTGGCGCAGCCCCGCCGGGTAGAAGGCGCCGCGCCACGGCGGGTAGACCCAGCCGCCGATGCCGATGCGTATGGTGCCGCTGTTCCTCATCGCGCATTCAGTTGTAAGCTCGCCCGATCACCACGCAAGGAGAAAGCCATGCCCGTCAAAGCCGGAGTCGTTCGCGCCGGGTCGCGCACCACGCGCCGCGGCGCCGCCGAGACCTTTACCGGCGTCGTCTTCCAGGACCCGGTCGTCGTCACCGAGCCGCCGTCGCGCATGGGCGGGTCGGTCGTGACCTTTACGCCGGGCGCCCGTACCGCCTGGCACGCGCACCCGGTCGGCCAGACGCTCTATTGCCTCAGCGGCGTCGGCCGCATCTGCTTCAAGGGCGAGGCGCCGCAGGTGCTGAACCCCGGCGACGTCGTCAACATCCCGCCCGACACGCAGCACTGGCACGGCGCCTCGCCCGACCGCCTGTTCGCCCATCTGGCGCTGTCGGAAGCGGGCGAGCAGGGGCAGGGCACATCCTGGGGCAAGCACGTCACCGACGAGGAATACAACACCCCGGCCACCGGCCCCTGAACCGCGACCGCTAGGGCGAGCCGCTCGCCGGGTTGAGGGCGGCGCGCCAGCGCGACAGCGCTGCGCGCAGGCTCGACGCCAGCTCGCGGCGCACCGGCGGGCCGAGAAAGTCGCCGATGACGAGGCTCCGGCCGTGCGAGGCGACGAGGAGGCGGTTCGATTCGTCGGCGTGCTCTTCGAGGACGACGCGCAGCCAGAACGGCTGAAAGCGCCACAGACGGCGCTCGCCATAGATGTTGATCCGCTCGACCGTAAAATCGTCGCCGGCAAGGCGCAGGATCTCGCGTTGCCGGGCGCTGCGATAACTGAGGCGGAAGGCGAGGTAGAGCGCGGCGACGTCGAGCCCGAAAAAGCCGAAGATCGGCCACGCGCCGATCGCCACAAAGCCGATGCCGACCGCCAGGCTGACCAGCCCGAGCAACAGCATCAGCAAATGAAACCCGCGCGGCGGCAGGCTGCGGTGCGGCAGCAGCACGCGCTCGAAAACGCATTCGGCATCGGCGCTCATCGGCCGAAGATAGGACGCCGAGGGCCGGACGGCCAAGCGTTCGCAGCGAGGTAGTCGACAGCCTCCGGCGCCTCTACACTGCAGCGATGCGCAACTTCTCGAAACGCCAAGTGGCGGAATTCTACCGGCGGCTCGCCGCCAGCCGGCCGATCCCCCAGACCGAGCTCGAATTCATCAACCCGTTCACGCTGCTCGTCGCCGTTGTGCTGTCGGCGCAGGCGACCGATGTCGGGGTCAACAAGGCGACCCCGGCGCTGTTCGCGCTCGCCGACACGCCGCAGAAGATGCTGGCGCTCGGCGAGGAGCGGATCATCGCGCTGATCCGCACGATCGGCCTCTTCCGCACCAAGGCGAAGAACATCATGGCGCTGTCGCATATCCTCGTCGAACAGCATGACGGGATCGTGCCGCGCAACCGCGAAGCGCTCGAAACTCTGCCCGGGGTCGGCCGCAAGACCGCCAACGTCGTGCTCAACGTCGCCTTCAGCGAACCGACCATCGCCGTCGATACCCATATCTTCCGGGTCGCCAACCGCACCGGCCTCGCGCCAGGCAAGACGCCGCGAGCCGTGGAGGATGGGCTCGAAGCCGTGACGCCAAGGAAATACAAGCTCGGCGCCCACCATTGGCTGATCCTGCACGGCCGCCATGTCTGCAAGGCGCGGAAGCCCGATTGCCCCTCCTGCGTTGTCGCCGATCTCTGCCGCTTCGGCGCCAAGACGCTGCCCGCCGATCTGCCGGCGGCAATGATCGCAGCGCGGGCCAAGGGCGACCCTTCGACGGCGGCCCGGCGATAGAAGTTGTTTGCCCTGCCCCTCCTTGCTTTTGCCGGGGCGCATCGCTATAACCCGCCGCCTCAATGGGCGGCAGGCCGCGCGACAGCGACCCAAGGGCATGCCTCGCCGCCGCAACCGTTTTCCAAGGACAGCAAATGCCCAAGCTCAAGACGAAGAGCGGCGCGAAGAAGCGCTTCAGCCGCACCGCGACCGGCAAGATCAAAATGAACGTCGCGCACAAGCGCCACCGGCTGATCAGCAAGCCGAAGCAGATGAAGCGGCACGCCCGCGGCACGGTGACGCTGCAGCCGGGCGACGCCAAGCTGGTCTTGACCTACATGCCGTATCTGCGGGGCTGAGCCATGGCGCGGGTCAAACGCGGGGTTACCGCGCATGCCCGGCACAAGAAGGTGCTGGCGCTTGCCAAGGGCTATCGCGGGCGCGGCGGCACCGCCTACCGCGTCGCCATCGAGAAGGTCGAGAAAGGGCTGCAATACGCCTATCGCGACCGGCGCAACCGGAAGCGCGATTTCCGCGGTTTGTGGATCCAGCGCATCAACGCGGGCGCCCGCGAGCACGGGGTGACCTATTCGCAACTCATGCACGGGATCAAGCTCGCCGGCATCGACCTCGACCGCAAAGTGTTGTCCGATCTGGCGGTGCGCGAGCCCGAGGCGTTTGCCGCGATCGTTTCGCAGGCGCAATCGGCGCTCGCCGAGGCGAAGCCGGCAGCGGCGTGAGGGCGACGATGAGTTTCTTGGGACCATCCCGGCGAAGGCCTGGACCCATCTCGGCCATGGGCCCCGGCCGTCGCCGGGGTGGTGCTTGGGGTGGGCGATTTACCGGGGCGCGGACTGACTGAGGCCCCCGGCAGCGGTACTGTGACCAGAGGGGCCGTGTCGAACGGCCCTTTTTTCGTTGTTGGTGATGGGATGAGCGATGCTGCATTAGACCGCGACCGTTTGCTGGCCGAAATCGCCGCTTCCGGCTCGCCCGAGGCGCTGGAGCAGGTGCGGGTTCGGCTGCTCGGCCGTAACGGCGCCGTGACCGCGGCGATGCGTGGGCTCGGCGCGTTGCCGCCCGAGGAGCGCCGCGCGGCCGGCGCCCGGCTCAACGCGTTGCGCGACGAGATCGCCGCCGCGCTTGCCGAAGCGGGAGATCGCCTGCGCCGTGCTGCGCTGGCCGACCGCCTCGCCGGCGAGCGCGCTGATGTGACCCTGCCCGTCTTCGCCGGTCCGAGCGGCGCCGAGCCCGGGCGCATCCACCCGATCAGCCAGACGATCGACGAGATCATCGCGATCTTTGGCGAGATGGGTTTTGTCGTCGCCGAGGGCCCGCACATCGAGGACGATTTCCACAATTTCACCGCGCTCAACATCCCGCCCGAGCATCCCGCGCGCCAGGAGCACGACACCTTCTATCTGCCGGAAAAGCCCGACGGGTCGCGGCTGTTGTTGCGCACCCAGACCTCGCCGGTGCAGATCCGCACGATGCTGGCGCAAGAGCCGCCGATCCGCATCATCGTGCCGGGCCGCACCTTCCGCTGCGACCACGACGCGACCCACTCGCCGATGTTCCACCAGGTCGAGGGGCTGGTCATCGACCGCACCAGTCACATGGGTCATCTGAAGGGCTGCCTCGTGGCGTTCTGCCGCGCCTTTTTCGACATGGACGATGTGCCGGTGCGCTTCCGGCCGAGCTATTTCCCGTTCACCGAGCCGTCGGCCGAGGTCGATATCGGCTGCTCCCGGGCCGGCGGCGAGTTGAAGATCGGCGCCGGCGGCGACTGGCTCGAAATCCTCGGCAGCGGCATGGTCCACCCGAAGGTGCTGCAGAATTGCGGCATCGATCCGGCCGAGTATCAGGGCTTCGCCTTCGGCATGGGGATCGAGCGGGTGGCGATGCTGAGATACGGCATCCCGGATCTGCGCACGATGTACGATTCGGATCTGCGGTGGCTGCGGCATTACGGGTTTCTCCCGCTCGACGTTCCTTCGCTGGTCCGCGGGTCGCTGCAATGAAGACGACGCTGTCCTGGCTGAAGAGCCACCTCGACACCGAGGCGCCGGCTGAGCTGCTCGCCGAGCGCCTGATCATGCTCGGCCACGATGTCGAGGGGATCGAAGACCGCGCCGACGCACTCGCCGGCTTTGTCGTGGCGCGCGTCGTCTCGGCCGATCCGCACCCCAACGCCGACCGGCTCAGGGTCTGTGTCGTCGACAGCGGCAAGGGCGAGACCCAGGTGGTGTGCGGCGCCCCCAACGCGCGGGCCGGGATGAAGGGCGTGTTTGGCCCGGCCGGCGTGCGCATCCCGAAAACCGGCACAGTATTGACCGAGAGCGCGATCCGCGGCGTCGCCTCGAAGGGCATGCTGATGTCGGCGGCCGAGCTGGCGCTGGGCGAGGATCATTCCGGCATCATCGACCTGCCGGCGGATGCGCTGGTCGGCACCCCCTATGCCGTGCTCCTCGGTCTCGACGACCCGGTCATCGACCTCAAGGTGACCCCGAACCGGGCCGATTGCCTCGGGGTGCGCGGGCTCGCGCGCGACCTTGCCGCGGCGGGCATGGGGCGGCTGAAACCGCTCGACACGACCCCGGTCGAGGGCCGCTTCCGCTCGCCGATCGCCATCCACATCACGGACCGGAAAGCCTGCCCGCTGTTTCTCGGCCGCCACATCCGCGGCCTCGCCAACGGTCCGAGCCCCAAATGGCTGCGCGACCGCTTGGAGGCGATCGGGCTGCGGCCGATCTCGGCCCTCGTCGACATCACCAATCTGCTTACGTTCGACCTCGATCGACCGCTGCATGTCTTCGACGCTGGCAAGCTAAAAGGCGATCTAACTGTTCGTTTCGCCCGACCCGGCGAGCGGCTGGTCGCGCTCAACGGCCGCGAATACGAACTCGATCCGGAGATCACGGCGATCGCCGACGATAACGGGGTGCAAAGCCTCGGCGGGGTGATCGGCGGCGAGGCGACCGGCTGCACGGCGGCGACGACCGAGGTCTTTGTCGAGGCGGCGCTGTTCGACCCGATCCGCACCGCGGCGACCGGGCGCCGGCTGGAGATCGCCAGCGATGCGCGCTATCGGTTCGAGCGCGGCGTCGACCCGGCCTTCGTCGCTCCGGGGCTCGAAATCGCCACCCGCCTCATCCTCGCACTGTGCGGCGGCGAGCCCTCCGAGGTTGTCGTCGCCGGCGCCGAGCCGAAATGGCAGCGCGAGTACCTGCTGCGCCCGGAGCGCCTGTCGGGGCTCGGCGGGCTGCATGTCCCGCCGGCCGAGAGCCGCGCCATCCTCGAAGCGCTCGGCTGCGCCGTGACCGACGCCGGCCAGCACGACGGCAGCCTCGCGGTCTCACCGCCGTCCTGGCGCGGCGACATCGAGGGCGAGGCCGACCTCGTCGAGGAGGTGCTGCGCGTCAAGGGATACGACGACATCCCGGCGGTGCCGCTGCCGCGTGACAGCGTCGTCTCGCGCCCGGCGATCGATCCTCGGCGCCGGCGTCTCGAACTGGTGCGCCGCACGCTGGCCGAGCGCGGCCTCGTCGAGGCGGTGACGTTTTCGTTCATTTCGTCCGACACCGCCGCGTTGTTCGGCGGCGTCCAGCCGGAGCTGCGCCTCGTCAACCCGATCAGCGCCGATCTCGACGCGATGCGGCCGAGCGTGCTGCCGGGCCTCGTCGAGGCGGCGCGGCGCAACGCCGACCGCGGCTTTGCCGATGTCGCACTGTTCGAGCTGGGACCGCTCTACCGCACCGATCGGCCGGACGGCCAGGCCAATGTCGCCGGCGGGGTGCGCGCCGGCAATGTCCGCCCGCGCGATTGGCGCGAGGCGGCGCGCGCAGCCGATCTCTATGACGCCAAAGCCGATGCGCTGGCCGCGCTCGCCGCCGCCGGCGCGCCGCTCGACAACATCCAAGCCACGGCCGACCCGCCGCCGTGGTATCACCCGGGACGCGCCGGCCGGCTTCGCCTCGGCCCGACCGAGCTGGCCCATTTCGGCGAGCTGCACCCCGACCTGCGCGAAGCCTTCGACCTGAAAGGTCCGGTCTCCGCTTTCGAAGTGTTTCTCGACAGCGTGCCATTGCCGCGTGCAAGCCGGGCCCGGACGGTGCTGAAGCTCTCGGTGTTTCAGCCGGTCGAGCGCGATTTCGCCTTTGTCGTCGATCGCGATCTGCCGGCCGAAACACTGCTGCGCACCGCCCGCGGCGTCGACCGCAAGCTGGTCGGCGCCATCCGCCTGTTCGACGTCTACGAGGGCAAGGGACTGCCCGAGGGCAAGAAATCGCTCGCCATCGCGGTCACCCTGCAGCCGCAGGACGCCACCCTGACCGATGCCGAGATCGAGGCCTTCTCCCGGCGCCTCGTCGCTGCCGTGGAAAAGGCAACGGGCGGCACGCTGCGAGGTTGACGCCGCCGTCGCGGCACGCCGAAACGCCGTGATGATCCCGCCCCAGCTCCTGCTATCATCACGCGCAGAGGAGGATCCGGGTATGGCCGCCGCTCGGAAATACGTCGTCATCGATCCCGCCACCGGCAAACTCGACCGCCGCATCTTCAGCGAGCGGCTTGTCTACGACGACGAGATGGAGAAGATCTTCGGGCGCGCCTGGCTGATGATCGGGCACGAGAGCCTGGTGCCGGCACCCGACGATTTCTTCCACACCTACATGGGCGAAGACCCGGTCATCCTGACCCGCGACGGCGAGGGCCGCCTGCACGCGTTGTTGAACATGTGCCGTCACCGCGGCAACCGCGTCTGTCGCGTCGACGACGGCAACGCCAAGCGCTTCATGTGCAGCTATCACGGCTGGACCTACCGCAACGACGGCAGCCTGGAGCACGTCCCCGGCGAGTCCGAGGCTTATTACGACGCGCTCGACCGGCCGTCCCTCGGTCTCGTCGAGGCGCGCGTCGAGACCTATGCGGGGATCGTCTTCGCGACCTGGGCGAAGGACGCCCCGAACCTGGAGGCCTACCTCGGCGATGCGCGCTGGTATCTCGACACCGTGTTCAATCGGCGCGATTGCGGCATGGTGGCGCTCGGTCCGATGAAATGGCTGGAGCCGGTCAATTGGAAGACGCTGGTCGACAACTGTTCCGACAACTACCACGTCCCGACCAGCCATCTCTCGAGTGCCCGGGTCCAGGCCCGCTGGCTCGGCCGCCCGCCGCTGTCGCACGAGGACCAGTTCCAAAGCCCCAACAAGCACGCTTTCGTCAACGGCCACTCGATCACCTTCCGCGACGCCGACGACAACACCCCCCGCCTTGTGCACGGCATGTCGAACGAGACGTTCCGCCTCTTTCAGGAGTACCACGAGGCGATCCTGCCTGAGGTCGAGCGGCGGCTTGGCACATTGCGCGCGCGCCGGGTGCAGCTCGGCAACCATTCGATCTTTCCGAACGGCATCCTCGGGCTGCGCCTGGCCCTGCCGCGCGGGCCGCTCAGGACCGAGTTCTGGCACTTTGTCCTCTTGGAGCGCGATGCGCCGCCGGAGTTGCAGCGCGCGCTCCGCATCGGCAGCCAGGCCAATAACGGCGCCGCCGGCATGTTCGAGCAGGACGATGTCGACAACTGGCGCCAGGTGACCCTTGCCAGCACGAGCCGCCTCGGCCGCCGCCACCCCCAGGACCTGTCGATGGGCAGGGGACACGCCGGGCCGCATCCGGATTATCCGGGGCTGGTCTCCGAACGCTACATCTCGGAGAACAACCAGCGCCTGTTCTACCGGCGTTGGGAGGAGTTCATGAACGCGGCGAGCTGGGACGACATCCCGCTCGCTCCGATCAGCGCTCGCTTCGACGGCACCGCGACGATGCTGGGGTAGCGGTGCAGATCCCGCATCGGGTCCCCGAAAGACGTTGTCATTCCGGGATCGCCCGAAGGGCGAGGCCCGGAACCCATGAACACCGGCCTCTGGAATATGGGTTCCGGGTTCGACCCTTCGGGTCGCCCCGGAATGACAACTGGGGGTCTTTTTCGAACGCTGCGAACCAGCGAATGGTAATTCGGTGAAGACCAAGCGCACGCCCGAGACCGCGGCCGGCGCGCCGGTTTCGCAGGCGCTGTGGTTCGAGCTGATGCAATTCTATATCCGCGAGGCCTGGCTGCTCGACGAGCGCAGGCTCGCGGAGTGGCTCGAGATCTTCACCGACGATGTGCTCTATTTCATGCCCCGCCGCAAAAACGTACCGCGCCGGGAGGCTCAGCGCGAGTTGACGCCGCTCGGCGACCTGGCGATCCTCGAAGACGACAAGCGCTATCTCGAGATGCGCGTGGCTCGCCTCGACAGCGGCATGGCCTGGGCCGAGGACCCGCCGTCGCGCACCCGTCACCTCGTCGGCAACCTCGAAGCTAGGCCGCTGGAGAACGGGGAGGTCGAGGCGCGGACCGCGTTCCTCGTCTACCGCTCGCACCTGGAGACCGACGCTCAGCTGCTTTCCGGCTGCCGCGAGGATGTGCTGCGCCGCGTGGGGGATGCGTGGAAGGTGGCGCGGCGCACGATCGTGCTCGACGCCAACGTGCTCCTCGACAAAAACCTCAGCGTGTTTCTTTAGGCGAGGTGACGATGGGCGCGTGGGGCACCGGTCTCTATGCAGGCGACTTTGCGCAGGACCTCAAGGCGGCGATTTCTGCCGTTTGCCGGCTGCCGCTGGCGGAAGAGCAGCTGGTCGAGGCGATATGCCAATCCGAGGCCGAGGCCGCCGGAGACCCGGCAAACGAGGATCACACGATATTCTGGCTGGTGCTCGCGGACCAGTTCGAGAAGCGCCGCATCTTCAGCCGGCGCGTGCAGCAGACCGCGCTGGCGATCATCGATGACGGGAAGGATGCCGCCACGATGCAAGCGCTCGGCATGCAGCCGGGCGATATCCGCAAACGCGCCGCCAAGCTTGCCGAGTTGCGGGCGCGGCTGGCCGTGCAGCCAAAACTCAGCGTCGAGCGGAAGACGATCAAGGCGCCACTGCCCTATGTCTTCGAGCAATACGGTGTCTACGCCTACCCGGTCCGTGGCGGCGAACCGATCAATCCGTACCTGCCGGCAACCCGTTTTGACCGCGCGAGTTGGCATCCCGAGGGATTCTTGTTGATGCTGATCCTCTCCCGCGGGCGCGCCTTCGGTTACCTGCCCTGGTATGTCGCCGCTAAAGCGACCCAAATCCTTCCTGCCGTTCCCAATCGTGCGACGGTTGCCGCCGATGTGCGGTGGACCGCGACGATTTACGGGACCTGCAACCCGACCCATTTCAAGAAGCTGGAGCTGACCGAAACCGGTATCTTTCAGCTCGATCCGGCGCGGGTCGACCACTTCTTCCCGCATCTCGCGACGGGGATCATCCAGGCCGTCAGCGACATCTCGATCGCCAACGACATGGAGCTCGACACAAGGGAGATGCGTCACGCGTGGCGCCGCCCGGACGGCAAGCTGGAGCGGATCGTCTACCCGCCGGCGCCAAACCTGCTCGAGCTCGGCGCCGCTCAGTAAGGGCGCGAGTCGGCGGCCGTGGTTGTCGCGCCTACGCCGGGATGCGCACCGGCATCGCGGTGATGCCGTGGATCAGGTTGGAGTAGGCGCGCTGCGGCTTCTCGACGACCTCGATCGGCGGGAAGCGCTTGAGGATCTCCTCCCAGAGGATCGTCAGCTGCATCTCGGCCAGCCGGTTGCCGACGCAGCGGTGGATGCCGAACCCGAACGACAGATGCTGGCGCGGCCGCGGGCGGTCGATGATGAACCGGTCGGGCTCCTCGATCTCGTCGGGGTCGCGGTTGCCCGAGATGTACCACATCGCCACCTTGTCACCCTTCTTGATGCGCTTGCCGGCGAGTTCGGCGTCGGCGAGCGCGGTGCGGCGCATGTGCACGACCGGCGACTGATAGCGGATGATCTCCGGCACCATTTTCGGGATCAGCTCGGGGTCGGCGCGCAGCTTTGCGTATTCGTCCGGGAACTGGTTCAAAAACCACAGCCCGCCGCTGATCGAGTTGCGCGTCGTGTCGTTGCCGCCGACGATCAGCAAGAGGAGGTTGCCCATGAACTCCTGCGGCCGCGACGGCAAATCGTGCGTCGCGGGCCCATGCGCCAGCATCGAGATCAGGTCGAATTTCGGCGGCTGTTTCTGCCGGACCTTCCAGACCTCGTTGAAATAGGCGAGCATTTCCTGCAAGACGACGTCGCGCTTTTCCTCCGAGTCGATCTCGGTGCCGGCGCGGGTGTTGACGGTGGAAACGTTGGACCAGCGGGTCAGCGTCCGCCGCTCCTCGAACGGGAAGTCGAACAGCGTCGACAGCATCTGCGTCGTCAGTTCAACGGAGACGCGATCGACCCAGTCGAACGCCTCGCCGCGCGGCAGGCCTTCGAGGATGCGGACCGCGCGCTCGCGGATCGTGCCCGCCATCTTGGCCAGGTTCGGCGGCGCGACGATCGGCGAGACGATCTTCCTCTGCTCGTCGTGCCGCGGCGGATCCATCGCGATGAAGCTTTCCTTGCGGAACTGCAAGGGCACGTCCTTCAGCGTGATGCCGCCGAAGATGGCGTCCGACGAATACACCTGATGCGAGGTGTCGACGCTCATGATGTCGCGGTAGCGGGTCACCGACCAGTAGGGGCCGTAGAGCGGGCTGTCGACGAAGTGCACCGGGTCGTCGCACCGCAGCCGGGCGAAGAAGCCGGCCCACGTGTCCTCCGAATAGAGGAAGGGGTTGCTGACATCGATCTCGTCGAGCGGTACCGACCAGGGATCGCGCAGCGCCTCGGCCTTGAAGTCGATGGCGGCGCGGGTTGGGGCGATATCGTTCATCGGGTCCTCCTGCCGCTGCTGCGGGCATGCGACGCGATAGAAAATAACTCGCAACCGCCCGACTTGCCAGTGATGCAGGGCAACCTTCGAGACGGCGCTTCGCGCCTCCTCAGGATGACGGATTTTTCAAATTACATCATATGCTTCGTCATCCTGAGGAGCGCCCGGAGGGCGCGTCTCGAAGGACGCTGCTGAGGCGGCGCGCCACGGCAAGGAGCGCGTGCGCGCCCTCAGTACCCCTTGAGGAACGCAAGGACGTGCGCGGTCCACTCGGCGGACTTCTCGAAGGGCGGCCAGTGACCGCAATTGTTGAGGAGGACGAGGCGCGAGTCGGCGATGTGGTTGAGGATCGCGATCGACACCTCGAACGGCACCATCCGGTCATAGCGGCCGTGGATCAGCAGCACCGGCGCCTTGATGCCGGCGAGATCGGGCGTGTAATCGTGCGGCAGGCTGACCGATTGCCGGCGCGCCTCGGCAAACTCGGGCGACCAGGTGTGGGCGCGGTGGATGTAGTCGACCAGCTCGTCGGTCACGAGGGCCTCGTCGTCAAGGTGCACGCGCAGATAATGCCGGATGTTGTCACGACTAGGCTCGTCGAGGGCCCGCCGGGTCGCGCGGCTGCCCTCCGAGGGGCGGTTGGCCAGGACGTAGTAATCGCCGCCGGTGCCGATATGCG
>DASYUS010000250.1:0-2349 GCA_036000945.1 Allostellaceae bacterium | reverse complement strand
TGGAGACTCTTCTTCCGCTGTCGCTGGAGCTTTACCACACCCCCCACCTCACCCTCATCGAGGTGCTGCGCCGGCTGACGATTGCCCCGGCGAGCATCCTCGGGCTCGAGGTCGGCCGTCTGGCCCCTGGCGCGCCGGCCGACCTCGTCGTCTTCGACCCCGACGCGGCCTGGCGCATCGATCCCGACCGGTTCCGCTCGAAATCGAAGAACGCCCCGTTCGACGGCCGTCCGGTCGAGGGCCGCGTCGAGCGCACGATCGTCGACGGCCGCGAAATTTTCCAGCGGCAAGGGTGAGCCGGATGCCGCGATCGCGCTCTCATTTTTCTCTCTCCCCCACTGGGGGAGAGGGTTGGGGTGAGGGGGCCGCCGCCCGCGCCGGAGTGGCCGCTCTCACCCTGCCCTCTCCCTCATTTGGGGGAAGCGGGATCTATGGATTGGGTACGGTGTGAGCGCCATCGTCGCTGCCGCCGCGATCGGTTATCTGCTCGGATCGATCCCGTTCGGGCTGGTGCTGACCAGGGCTGCGGGCCTCGGCGACATCCGGCGGATCGGCTCGGGCAACATCGGCGCGACCAACGTCTTGCGCACCGGCAGCAAAGCCCTCGCAGCGCTGACGCTGGCGTTCGATGTGGCGAAGGGCGCCGCGGCGGTGCTCGTCAGCGCACAGTGGAGCCGCGATCCGATGCTTGCCGCTGCCGGCGCGGTCGTTCTCGGCCACATGTTTCCGGTGTGGCTGGGGTTTCGCGGCGGCAAAGGCGTTGCCACCGCATTCGGCGTCCTCCTCGCGCTCAACTGGTTGCTGGCGGGCATTGCCGCGCTCTGCTGGCTCGCGACGGCCGTCCTCCTGCGCTATTCCTCGCTCGCGGCCCTGGTCGCCGCCGCCGCTTGCATCCCTCTCGCGGTGCTGCTCCTCGAGCCGGCTGGCGCCGGGCTGGTCGCCGGCATCGCACTCCTCGTCATTCTGCGCCACCATGACAATATCCGGCGCCTCCTCGCCGGCACGGAAAGCCGGATCTCATTCGGAAAAGGCTGACAAGCACCTGGCCGCGCGCGAACTCGAACCGCAGGAACGCCTCGACTGGCTGCGCCTTTGCCGCAGCGATTCGGTCGGGCCCGTCACCTTTTATGCGCTGCTGCGCCGGTTCGGCTCGGCCGCCGCCGCGCTCGACGCGCTGCCGCGCCTATCTAAATCTGGTGGGGCGCGCCCGGTCACTGCGATGGCCCGGCGCGAGGCCGAGGCGGAATTGGGCGCCATCGAGCGGCTCGGCGGCCGCCTCGTGTGCTGGGGCGAGGCGCTCTACCCGGAGGCGCTCGCCGCGGTCGAAGATGCACCGCCGGTGTTGACCGTGCTCGGCCGGGCTGAGCTGGCTCTCGCCCCGATGGTCGCCGTCGTCGGCGCGCGCAACGCATCGGCTAACGGCAGGCGCTTCGCCCGCGATCTTGCGGCGAGCCTCGGCGAGGCCGGCCTCGTCGTCGTTTCCGGCATGGCCCGCGGCATCGACGCGGCGGCGCATCTCGGCGCGCTGCCGACCGGTACGGTCGCCGTCGTCGCCGGCGGCGTCGATATCGTCTACCCGGAGGAGAACCGCGGCCTTTACGAGGCGTTGGCGAGGGACGGCGCGATCCTAGCCGAACTGCCGCTCGGCAGCGAGCCGCAGGCGCGCCACTTTCCGCGCCGCAACCGCATCATCTCGGGGATCGCCCTCGGCGTCGTCGTCGTCGAGGCGGCGGCAAAGTCGGGCTCGTTGATCACCGCCCGCTTCGCCCTTGAACAGGGGCGCGAGGTGTTTGCCGTGCCGGGCTCGCCGCTCGACCCGCGCTGCCGCGGCTGCAACGACCTCTTGCGCAATGGGGCGACGCTGACCGAGACCGCCGCCGACATCATCGGTCAGCTCGGGCCGCAGTTGCAGGGCCGCCCGGCAATCGGGGATTTGCTGCCCGCGCCGCCGCGACCGGCGCTCGCGCCAGTCGTGCCGCGCGCCGCGCTGCCGGCCGCGCCTGCCCCGGTCGGCGACGACGCGGCGCTCGACTTGATCGTCGAAAAGCTGAGCCCGACCCCGGTCGCGGTTGACGAACTGGTGCGCCAATGCCAATTGTCAGCCGCTTCCGTCGCCACCCTGTTGCTCGAACTGGAACTCGCCGGCCGCGTCGAGCGTCATCCGGGCAACCTTGTCTCGCTCCGTTAACGCAGCCCCAGCGCGGGTCCTTTTTTGAATGGCCGCATGAACATCGTTGTCGTCGAGTCGCCCGCCAAGGCGAAAACCATCAACAAGTACCTCGGGCGCGACTACAAGGTCATCGCCAGCTACGGCCATGTCCGCGACCTGCCGGCGAAGGACGGCTCGGT
>DASYUS010000249.1:0-5683 GCA_036000945.1 Allostellaceae bacterium | reverse complement strand
ATACTGGACCGACGAAGTGCAATGCCGATATCGATACCTCGGCCCGAATGCGGGCGTTGGTTGGCGCGTGAAGTTTGGGATGTTGAGGACATTGCATCGCCGGGCCGTCGGGTTGACCGGCATTTGCCTGCTGGCCGTCGCCGCCTTCACGCCAAACTGCGGGCGGGCCGACGAAGGCGCGGTCGCGCGCCTCGCTCGTGCGCTCGCAGCAGCAGAGGCGCAGGACGGCAAGGAAAGCCCCTATTTGCTCCCGATCATCGAGGAACTCGCCCAGGCGCAGCTGCGGGACGGCGCGCTCGGCGAGGCGGCGACGCTTCGCCGACGGGCGCTCACCATCTCGGTCGTCGCCTTCGGCTGCGACTCGCCGAGCGCCGCCGCGGCGATGGCGGCTGTCGCCCTACTCGACATCGAGCGCCGCCGCTATCTCGACGCCGAGCCGCTGCTGATCATCGCCGAACGTGTCCTGGCGACCCGTGTTTCGGCCGATCAGCCGGTCATGGCGACGATCTTTGCCGGGCGGGCGCGCATCGCTCTCGCGCGCGGCGAGGCCAAACCGGCCGAGGCCTGGGCCAGCCGCGCGGTCGAGCTCGCGCGGCGCAACCCGCATCGCCGCTCCGCCGAGCCGCTGCGCGCGCTCGGTGCGGTCTTCACTGCACAAGAGCGTTTCGCGGATGCCGCAGAGGTGCTCGACGAGGCGCTCGCCCAGGACCGCGAACACCACGGCGCCGACGGCGCCGACACCGCGCGCAGCCTGTCGCTGCTCGCCCATCTGTATCTGCGCCAGGGCAAGCCGGACGAGGCGCTGCCGCTGATCGAGGAGGCTACCGCAATCGATCAGCACCGGCTCGGCCCGACCCATCCGCTGATCGCCGACGATCTCCAGGATCTCGGCCTCGTCTACGAGGCGCTGCACCGCTCCGACCAGGCCCGCAAGGCATTCCTGGCCGCCATCGACATCCTCGAACGCGGCGCCGGACGGGAGACGCCGCGGGTCGCCTACGCCGAACTCGAACTGAGCCGGCTCTATCGCGAAGGCGGCAACGAAGCGGCGGCCGACGCCGCCTTCCGCGACGCGCGGCGCATCCTCAACAAGGCAGAGGCCGAGGAGCACCGGCGCGAGCGCAACATCTGATCAACGTCCAGATATCATCGGGCGTCACCGCCGGCCGAACCGCGCCGGGCTCAATGCCGCCGCGTCGAGGCCCAGCGCGGCGATGTCGGCCGGCAGCTTTCCTTCCGAGATCAGACCGGCGGCGCTGCGCGCCAGCCCCTCGGCGGCCTGGATGCCGTAGCCGCCCTGCCCGGCGAGCCAGAAGAAGCCGGGGGCGAGCGGGTCGAAGCCGACGACCGGGACCTTGTCGGCGGCAAAGCTGCGCAACCCGGCCCATTTGCGCTCGACATGGTGCACCGCGATCGTCGTCCGCTCGGCCAGCCGATCGATCGCGATCGCGACATCGAGCTCCTCGGGCTGGACATCCGACGGGGCGACCGGGGTCTCGTCGGCTGGCGAGACCAAAAGCTTGCCGGCCTCGGGCTTGAAATACCCGGTTTCGGCGGCGTCGATCGTCAGCGGCCAGCTGCCGATCGCCATCCCCGGCGGTGGCGGGACGATCAGCGCCGTGCGGCGTTTCGGCACGATCCCGATCGGCGGCAGCCCGGCAAGCGCGGCGACCGCATCGGCCCAGGCGCCGGCGGCGTTGACGACGACCGGCGCGGCGAACTCGCCAGCCGGCGTCGATGCGGTCCAGACGCCACCGTCATGGGCGAGGCGCGTCACCGGCGCCGCATTGACGAACCGCCCGCCGCGCCGGCGCAACAGGCGCAGATAGGCCGAGTGCAGCCCATGCACGTCGATATCCATCGCGCCCGGCTCGAGGACTCCGGCGATCGCCTGCTCCGGCCGCAGCACCGGGACCAGCCGGCGCAGCTCCGCGGCATCGAGCCGGCGGATCGTCGGGTCGCGCGGCGCCAGCTCGGCCCACAGCGTATCAAGCAGCCGCTCCTGCCGGGGCATGGCATAGACCAGGGCGCCGCGCGCGCTGAGGATCGGGTGCTCGGCGAGCCCGCCGGCGCGGTCCTCGTAAAAGCCGCGTCCGGCGCGCGTCAGGATGCGGACCGGCGGCGGCCCGTAGGTTTCGCTGAACAGCGCCGCCGAGCGCCCGGTGCTGTGGTAGCCGGGCTGGTCCTCGCCTTCGAGGAGAATGACCCGACCGGCTTCGGCCAGATGCGCCGCCGCCGAGGCGCCGGCCATCCCGGCGCCGATGACGAGGAAATCCGCGGTCTGCGCCGGCACCCTGCGGCGCCCCCGGTCAGTAGAGCCGGGTGCGATAGCTCTCTTCGGTATAGCGCTCGGAATCCGTGATCGAGCGACCGTCGCCGATCTGCTCGGCGATGATGCGGCCGAGCGAGGGGAAATCGGATTGCGCGATATGCTTCTCGGGGTTCCACAGATCGGAGCGGATCAGCGCCTTGCCGCAGTGGAAATAAACTTCCTCGGCGGTGATGAGGATGCCGCTGCGCGGTACCTTGCCACCCACTGCACAGGGTTCGAGCAATGCCGGGTCGGTGGTGATGCGGGCGCGGCCGTTGACCCGCAGCGTCTCGCGCAGGCCGGGCACGAAAAAGATCAGCCCGACGCCCGGACACGACAGCAGATTGCCGATCGTATCGACCCGGTTGTTGCCGAGCCGGTCAGGGATCAGGAGGGTCTCGTCGTCGAGCACCCGGACAAAGCCCGGTGCATCACCCTTCGGCGAGGCGTCGACGCGGCCCTTGGGGTCGGCCGAGGCGATGACGAGAAACGGCGACAGCGCGATAAACGCGCGCGAGTGCTTTTCGAGCCGCGGCAACTGCTTCTTGACGGCGCGCTCCATTGGCTCGCCGTAAATTTCGCGGATCTCGGCGATGTCCTCGATAACGTCCACCCTCGCCTCCCATGGCTGACCCGGCCTAGTATGCACGAGGGAAGAAAGAACCTCCAGGCGGAGAGTTGCCCGATGGGTGTTGTCGCAGCCCGCGAGGACCGGCCGGAAGGCGGGCATCTCGTGCGCCTGGTGATCGACAATGCGGCAAAGCTCAATACCCTCAACCGCGCGCTGATGGTCGAGTTCATCGAAAGCATCAGACGGCTGGAAGCCGATCCCGAGCTGCGCTTGGTCATCGTCAGCGGTGCCGGCGAGCGCGCCTTTGTCGGCGGCGCCGACATCGCCGAACTCGCCGAACTCGACGAGGACAGCGCGCGCGATTTCATCACGCTGGTGCACCGCTGCTGCGACGGCTGCCGCCGACTCCCCGTCCCGGTGATCGCCCGGATCGACGGCTACGCGCTCGGCGCTGGGCTCGAGCTTGCCGCCGCCTGCGACCTGCGGGTCGCCAGCGAGCGCGCGATGTTCGGCATGCCAGAGGTCAGGGTCGGCATCCCCTCGGTGGTCGAGGCGGCGCTGTTGCCGCAACTCGTCGGGCATGGCCGCGCCCGCCGGCTGCTGCTGACCGGCGAGATGATCGGCGCCGCGGAAGCCCTCGCCTGGGGCCTCGTCGATGCGGTCGCGCCGCCCGCCGAACTCGATGCCGCCGTCGAGCGTTTCGCCTTGGCGATCTTTGCCGGCGGCCCGCAGGCGGTCCGGCTGCAAAAGGCGCTGATCCGCGACTGGGAAGAATTGCCGACCAGCGCCGCCGTCGCGCGCGGCATCGACGCCTTCACCGAGGCCTATGCGACCGACGAGCCGCGGCGGATGGCGGGCGCGCGGCTCGCCGCGCTGCGGGCGCGGCGCTGATGCCGGCAAAACCCCCGCGCCGCTCCACCGGCCTCGCCGACATGGCCGGCGCGGTGCCGCATTTTTACGGCCACCGGCAACGGCTGCGCCAGCGCCTCATCGCCGGCGGCGCCGACAACCTGCCCGATTACGAACTGCTTGAAGTGCTCCTGTTCGCCGGTAACCCGCGCGGCGACGTGAAGCCGTTGGCGAAGGATCTGATCGCCCGCTTTGGCGGCTTCGCCGAGGTGCTGAGCGCCGATACCGATGATCTGCTTGCCTTCCCCGGGCTCGGCGAAGCCGGCGTCGCCGCGCTGAAATCGATACGGGAGGCGGCGCTGCGGCTGATGAGGGCGGAATTGCGCGAGCGCCCGGTGATCGGCTCGTGGGACCGGCTGATCGATTATTGCACCGCCCATATCGCCCACAACCAGGTCGAGGAATTTCATCTTTTGTTTCTCGACCGCAAGAACATGCTGATCGCCCACGAACGGCAGCAGCGCGGCACGATCGACCACACTCCGGTCTATCCCCGCGAGGTCGTGAAGCGCGCGCTGGAATTGTCGGCCTCGGCGCTGATCCTGGTGCACAACCATCCGTCGGGCGACCCGACGCCGTCGAAGGCCGACATCGCGGTGACGCGCGACATCGTCAAGGCGGCCCATCCGCTCGGCGTCACCGTGCACGACCACGTCATCATCGGCCGCGGCCGCCATACCAGTCTCAAGGATATGGGGTTGCTCTAGGGACGGCTACTTGCGCGACGGCAGCGGCGCCAGCGGCGCGAAACGCTCCGTCTTCTCCCACTGGGGCAGCAGCGGCGATGGCTGCAGATGCCGCTCGATGCGGCTGACCCGGGCCTCCAATTCGCGCAAGCGCCGGCCGAATTCGAGGGTGAGCGGGCCGGCTGCCATCGCGCGCTCCTTCCAGCCCGGGCCGTGCAGCATGTCGAGCACGCGCTCGATATGATCAGGGCCGGGCGGGATCCTGTTGATTTTTTCCAACACGCGACGATAGACCGTGGCTGCATCGTATTTGGCTTCGGGATCACCCGTCATCGGTCGGCCTCGTAGGCTGTCAGGCCGACAGCGGGTCGAGGCCCAGATGCGCCTCGATTCGCTGGACACGCTCGTCGAGCCGCGTCAGCGATATCCCCTGGCCGACTACAGCCTCGTGATATTGATAGAGGGTCAATCGCAGCTCGCGCAGTCCGGCGTCAATATCGTCGAGCCGGGCATCGACCCGTTCGAATTGAGCGCTGTGATTTCGCACCGTCTGCGCCACTTCGGTGAGCAGCTGATAGACCGCTGCAAGGTCGATGCCGTTGCCGCTCTGCATTGCGGCAAAAAGGATACACCCAAGCGCCTGCCGCGCAACAGCGCTTCGTCAGCCCGGCGGCTTCTTTTGTCCGAGCCGGGCCAGGAAGCGCTCGTGATCGACAATCATGCGCTCGTGAAAGCCATCGCCGATCGCCTCGACCTCATCGCGGCAAGCGACCTTGAAGCGCAACCGCCGCCCGTCGATCTCGGCGAGCTCGACGTCGGCCGTGACGGACATGCCGATCGGCGTCGCCGCGAGGTGGGTCATCTCGACCCGCGTGCCGACCGTGCGCTGATGCGGCGCAAGGTAGGGCGCCAGCGCGGCGACGCAGGTCCATTCGACAAAGGCGATCATGTTGGCGGTGGCAAAAACCGGCGGCATCTCCGCCTCACCGCCGAACAATTGCCGCTGAGCCGGCACGGCGTGCGCCGCGCCGACCCGCAGCGTCGCGCGGTGGCGCAGCCCCGGCCTCAGGTCGTCGAGCGTCATCAGCCCTTGTATTGCAGGATGGTCAGCCCGTCGTTGACGTCGGTCAGGTACATCAGCCCGTCGGGCGCGACATAGACGTCGTTCGACTGGATGACGCGCGGCCGGTTGGGGCGCGGATCGAC
>DASYUS010000248.1:0-14389 GCA_036000945.1 Allostellaceae bacterium | reverse complement strand
CTGCGGCGCTGCCGGGCCATCGCGCACTCGCTGGTCGATGCAGACTCATCTCTTTCGGTACTTATCCTATCCGGGTCGCCGATCATCGGCAGCTTCGATTTCCGCTCGCGCGTCGATTTTGTGCGGATTCCCGGCGTAATCAAGCTGCGCAACGGCGAGTACGTCTCGCTCAACCTCCACATCGACATCGAGGAAACGCTGGCGATGCGGTCCTCGATCATCCGCCATACCGCGGATATTTTCGACCCCGACATGCTGATCGTCGACAAGGAGCCGCTCGGCCTACGCGGCGAGGTCAGGGCCACGCTCGACCTGCTGCGGGCGCGCGGCACGCCGCTCATCCTCGGCCTGCGAGACGTGATGGACGACCCGAGCGCGCTCGAAACCGAGTGGGAGCGCAAGAACGCGATCCCGGCTCTCAGCCAATATTACAACGAAATCTGGGTCTACGGCCTGCCGCAGATCTGCGATCCGCTGGCCGGCATCGAGATGCCGGCGAGCGTGCGCCGGCGGATGATTTACACCGGGTATTTGCGGCGCCACGTCCCGGCTGCCGCGACCGCAGCGCCGCATCTGGCCGACCTGCCCGACGGCGAGTTCCTCTTGGTGACGGGCGGCGGCGGCGGCGACGGCGACGGTCTCGTCGATTGGGTTCTCGCCGCTTACGAAAACGATCCGGGCGGCCTGCCGCCGGTGCTGCTGGTGTTTGGCCCGTTCATGCAGCCCGATCACCAATCCGCCTTCATCGCGCGTGCTGGCCAATTGCCGAAGGTGCGGACGCTCACCTTCGACGCCCGCCTCGAAAACCTGATGGCGCGCGCCGCCGGGATCGTCGCGATGGGCGGCTACAACACGTTTTGCGAGATCCTGTCGTTCGACAAGCCGGCGTTGATCGTGCCGCGGACCGAACCGCGGCTCGAACAGTACATCCGAGCGCGCCGCGCCGCGGAACTCGGCCTCGTCGCGGTGCTGCCCGATACCGATGGGCGCAATCCGCGGACGATGGCGGCGGCGCTGCTCCATCTGACGCAGCAGCCGCCGCCCTCGGCGGTGGTCGTTCCGGGGCTGCTCGACGGCATGGCGAGCGTCAACCGGCTGACGCAAAAATGGCTCAGCCAGGGCCGGGCGGAGCGATTGCGCGTGCGCGCCCGGCGGAACGCATGAGCGGATACGGCCTGCCGCTGCCGCGAGGGGGGCAGGTTGCCTTTGTCCTCAAGGGCTACCCGCGCCTGTCGGAGACCTTTATCGCGCAGGAAATCCTGGCCCTCGAACAGCGGGGACTCGACATCCAGATCGTCTCGCTGCGCCACCCGACCGACCGCGCCCGCCATCCGGTGCATGGCCAGATCGCGGCGCCGGTGCTCTACCTTCCGGAGTACCTCACGGACGAGCCGCGCCGGGTGCTCGCCGCCTGGCGCCGGGTGCGCCGGCTGCCGGGCTACGCCGCGGCACGGCGAGCGTGGCTTTTCGACTTGGTGCGTGACCCGACCCCCAACCGCATCCGCCGCTTCGGCCAGGCGCTGGTGCTGGCGGCGGAGCTGTCGCCCGAGATCCGCCATCTGCATGCCCATTTTCTGCACACCCCGGCGTCGGTCGCGCGCTATTCCGCGATGATCTGCCGGCTGCCCTGGTCGGTATCGGCCCATGCCAAGGACATCTGGACGACCCCCGCCTGGGAGAAGCGCGAGAAGCTGGAAGCCGCCGCGTGGGCGGTGACCTGCACCGAATTCGGCCGGCGCCACCTGACCGACCTGTCGCCCTCCCCGGCCAAGGTCACACTGTCCTATCACGGGCTCGATCTCGACCGCTTCCCGCCGCCGCCGCTCCGGCCATCACGCGGCGACGGCAGCGATCCGGACCGTCCAGTCATCGTGCTGTCGGTCGGGCGGGCGGTCGAGAAAAAGGGTTATGACGATCTGATCGCCGCACTGGCGCAGCTGCCGGCCGATCTCGCCTGGCGTTTTGTGCATATCGGCGGCGGCGCTCTGGCAAGGCGGCTGCAGCGCCAGGCCTCGCGCCTTGGCCTCGATGGTCGGGTCGAGTGGCGCGGCGCACAGCCGCAGACCGAGGTTCTTGCCGCCTATCGCGCCGCCGACCTCTTCGTCCTCGCCGCCAAGATCGGCCGGGACCGCGACCAGGACGGCCTGCCAAATGTGCTGATGGAGGCGCAGAGCCAGCGTCTCGCCTGCATCGCGACGACGCTGCCGGGAATTGCCGAATTGATCGGCGATGGCCGCACCGGCGTGCTGGTGCCACCAGGCGATCCGCGCGCCTTGGCGGCGGCCCTCGATGCCCTGATCCGCGATCCGGCGCTGCGCGCCCGGCTCGGCGCCGCCGGCGAGGTGCGTGTCCGGCGGGAATTCGGCATGCGGGGCGGCATTGCCGCTCTGGTGGCACTGTTCGGCCTCGCCGAGCCGCAGCCCGAACGCGTCCAGGCATCGGCGCTGACCGCGGCAGACTGATCCCCGATGCGGATCGCGTTTTATGCGCCGCTGAAGCCGCCCGACCACCCGACCCCGTCGGGCGACCGGCGGGTCGCCCAGCTCTTTCTCGATGCGTTGCATCTCGCCGGCCACCAGCCGTTCGTCGCGTCGCGGCGGCGCAGCTTCGACGCGGCCGGCGACCGGCTGCGTCAGGCGCGGCGCGCCAACCTCGCGCAGGGCGACGCCGGACGGCTGTTGCGCTCTTGGCGGCAGCAACCCGGTGCCGCACCCGAGCTGTGGTTCACCTATCACCTCTACTACAAGGCGCCCGACTGGCTCGGCCCCCGAATCAGCGCGGTGCTCGGCATTCCCTATATCGTCGGCGAAGCCTCCTCGGCGCCGAAACGGCGCGGCGACCGCTGGGATAATGGGGAGCGCGCGGTCGAGGAAGCGTTGCGGCAGGCCGCTGCAGTCATCGGGCTCAACCCAGCCGACCGCGACTGCGTCGTGCCGCTGCTGCGGGATCCACAGCGCTGGATCGCGTTTCCGCCGTTTCTCGATGCGCGACGCTACAAGGCGCACGAGGCCCGCCCTGCGGAGGTGGCGCCCCGCCTGATTGCGGTCGCGATGATGCGGCCCGGCGACAAGCTCGCCTCCTACCGGCTGCTCGGCGCGGCACTGACCGGGCTGCTCGATCTCGAATGGTCACTCGACATCGTCGGCGATGGCGAAGCGCGCGCCGCGGTCGAGATGGCGCTGGCGCCGCTCGGTGCACGCGTCCGCTACCGCGGTACGCTCGATGAGGACGAGATCGCAGCGGCATTGGCCGCAGCCGATCTGTTTGTCTGGCCGGCCATCAACGAGGCGTTCGGGATGGCGTTGCTCGAAGCGCAGGCAAGCGGGTTGCCGGTGGTGGCCGGGGCGAGCGGCGGCATCGCCGGCATCGTTGCCGCCGGCAACACCGGGCTGCTCGTGCCGCCGGGCGACGTCGCGGCATTCGCGGAGGCGGTGCGCCAGCTGATTGGCGACGGCCGGGCGCGTGAGGCGATGGGGGCGATGGCGCGCGCCAAGATCCTGCGCGAGCACGACCTGCCGGCGGCTGCCGCGCGGCTCGCCGCAGCGATCGAGCCTCTCGTCCCGGTGCGCGCGGCGTGACCGCCAGCGTCCTCCTCTACGTCCAGTACCTGCTCGGGATCGGGCACCTGCAGCGCACCTTGCGGATCGCAGAGGCGCTGGCGCATGACGGCATCGCCGTGACGCTGGTCGGCGGCGGCATGCCGGCCGCGTTGCCGCGCGATCCGGCGATCCGCTTTGTCCAACTGCCGCCGGTGCGGGCGCTCGACGCCCGTTTCGAACTGGTCGACAGTGCCGGCCGGCCGATCAACGACGCGCTGCGCGAAGAGCGGCGCGCGGCGCTGCTCGCGGCGTTTGCCGCGGCGCGGCCGGGCGCCGTGGTCATCGAGGGCTTCCCGTTCGCCCGCCGTGCCTTTCGCTTCGAGCTGGAGCCGCTGATCGCGGCGGTGCGCGGTACAGCGCCGCGGCCGCGCCTCATCTGCTCGGTCCGCGACATCATCGTGGCGCGCGACGATCCGCTGCGCCGTCGCGAGATCGTCGACCGTGTGCGCGCGGATTTCGACGCGGTGCTGGTGCATAGCGACCCGGCCTTCATCCCGTTCGACGCAAGCTTCCCGGCGGCGCCGGAGATCGCCGACCGGCTGATCTACACCGGCTATGTCAGCCCTCGCGCCGAATCGCGGAACGGCGCGGCGACCATCGGCGCCGATGAGATCGTCGTGTCCGCCGGCGGCGGCGCGGCCGGGCATTCCCTGCTCCGGGCGGCGTTGGATGCCCGCCTATCGGGGTGTCTGGCCGGGCTGCCCTGGCGGTTCATAACCGGCACCAACCTCCCCGAGGCCGATTTCGCTGCGCTCTGCGCGCAGGTTCCCGCAGGGGTTATCGTCGAGCGATTTCGGCAAAATTTTAACAATCTGCTGCGAGGCTGCCGGGTGTCGGTCAGCCAGGCGGGTTACAACACCGTGCTCGACATCCTCGCGGCGCGCGCGCGGGCCGTCCTCGTGCCGTTTGCGGCAGCGCGCGAAACCGAGCAACTCCTTCGCGCCGAGCGACTCGCCGCGCTGGGGGCCGTCGAGCTCGTGCGCGAGAGCGAGCTGTCGCCCGATCGCCTTGCCAGGGCGATCGAGCGCGCCGCGTCGCACGAACCGGCAGCAGTCTTGCTCGACACGGGAGGGGCGGCGCGCTCGGCCCGGTTGATCGCCGCGATGCTCGGCTGCCGCGACCGCCCGGCCGGGGATTTTGCCACCGTTGCAAGCCAGGGTATGATTGCTCGATGAGTGGTCCGGTGCGCGTCGATACGACGACGATCGCGGGTTGGTCCGATCTCGTCGACGAGTTCGATCGATGGGGCGAGGCCGGAGCCACAGCCATCCTGTGGTGGCGCGACGACGACGCGGTCGCGGCAACCCCGCGGCTCGATGATTTGCTGCGGCTAGCCGGCGAGGTTCCGCTCGCGCTCGCGGTGATCCCGGCCCTGGCCCGCCCCGATCTCGGCGCCGCCTTGGCCGGTGCGCCACTTGTTGCAGTTCTGCAGCATGGCTGGCAGCATGCCAACCGTGCCGGGAACGGCAAGAAAAGCGAGTATCCGAAGGGGAGGTCGGCCGCGGTGGTCGGTGAGGAGATCGGGGCCGGGCAAGCCCGTCTAAAGGCATTGTTCGGGACGCGCGCGCTGCCCCTCTTCGTGCCGCCATGGAACCGCATTGCCGATGAATTGCTGCCGGCGCTGCCGGCCAATGGAATCGCGGGATTGTCGAGGATGGCAGCACGCCGGTGCGTACCGGCGCCTGCCGGCCTCGCCGCGATCGATGTGCATGTCGATCTTGTGGCGTGGGGCGCAGATCGCGGGTTTATCGGCGTTGCCGCAGCGCTCGGCGGGCTGGTCGATCAGTTGCGGGCAAGCCGGTGCGGTGCGGCTGCAGCCGCCCGACCGGTCGGCATCCTCACGCATCACCTGATCATGGATGGCGCGACCGCAGCCTTTCTCGGTCGGCTGATCGAGCTGACCGGCAGCCACACCGCCGCCCGCTGGGCGCGCGCGGGCGAGCTTATGCAATGATCCCGGTGCGTCAGATCGGCGAGGAGGTCGGCGAGGGCCCCGCCGGGACCACCCGGCACGTCTACCCGGCGTCGGCCATGGTCGGCGACTACCTGCGCGCCGCCGCCGGGCTGGTGCCGACCGGAATCGTCTTCGCCATAGAGCCGGTCGGCACCGTGGCGGCGACGGTGCTCGGCGGTTTTGCCGCGGTCTTCGGCGTCTTCGGGCTGCGCACCCTGTTGCGTCACGGAACGCGCATGGAGATGACCGATACCGAACTGCGCGCGTACGGGGTCTGGCCCCGGACGATCGCCTGGGCCGAGCTCGACCGCATGAAACTCGGCTATTACTCGACCCGACGCGACCGCAAGGGCGGCTGGATGCAGCTCCAGCTCGGCGCCGGCGCTACCAGGGTGACGCTCGACAGCCGGATCGCCGGGTTCGATCGGCTGGCGCGGCGCGCCGCCGCGGTGGCCGCGGTGCGCGGCGTTGCGCTCAGCGAGGCGACAATCGCCAATCTGGCGGCGCTCGGCATCACTCCGGCGGAGCCCGGAGCGGGGCGATGAGGGATCTGCTCCAGGTCAACGATCTGCACGTCCGGTTTGCCACCCCGAGCGGCTTCATCCGGGCGGTCAGGGGCGTGAACTTTCGCATCCGGCCGGCCTCAACGGTCGCCCTCGTCGGCGAATCCGGTTCGGGAAAATCGGTCGTCAGCCAAAGCATCATGCGCATCCTGCCGCGCAACGGCGAGATCACCCAGGGCACGATCCTCTTTGCCGATCCGCGCACCGCGGGCGAGCCGACCGATCTGGCGCGATTGCCGGCCGACGGAACGGCGATGCGGGCGATTCGCGGCGGCCGGATCTCGATCATCTTTCAGGAGCCGATGAGTTCGCTGTCGCCGCTGCACACGATCGGTGACCAGGTCGGTGAGGCGTTGCGGCTGCATCGCAGCGTGGCGGCGGCGGAAGCCCGCGAGCTGACCGTCGATATGTTGCGGCTCGTCGGGTTCCCCGATCCCAATCGGGCTTGGCGCAGCTACCCCTTCGAGCTGTCGGGCGGGCTCAGGCAGCGGGCGATGATCGCGATGGCGCTGGTCTGCCGGCCGGCGCTGTTGATCGCCGACGAGCCGACGACCGCACTCGACGTGACAATCCAGGCGCAGATTCTCAAGCTGCTCGTCGAGCTGCAGCAGGAGCTCAGCATGGCGGTGCTGCTGATCACCCACGATCTCGGCGTCGTCGCCAACGTCGCCGAGGAGATCGTCGTGATGTACCACGGCGAGGTCATGGAAAGCGGGACGCTCGACGATGTCTTCGGCCGGGCCCGGCACCCCTATCTGCGCGCGCTGTTGCAGGCGGTCCCGCGCTTCGACATGCAGCCGGGCGAGCGGCTGCAGCCGATCCGCGAGATCCCGCCGGGGGATGCGCCGCATCTGATGGCCGATCGGCCGGCCTGGCCGGCGGAGGCTACCGGTCCGCTGCTCGAATGCACCGACATCCGCAAGAGCTTCGGCCTGCGCCGCGGCGGGTTGTTCCGCACCGGCGCTGGCCTGCGGGCAGTTGCGGTCGACGGCGTCAGCCTACAAGTCGCGCGCGGCGAATGTCTCGGCCTTGTGGGCGAAAGCGGCTGCGGCAAGACGACATTGAGCAAGGTGCTGATGCGGGCGCTGACCCCGGATTCGGGCTCGGTGGTATTCAACGACCGCGGCACCCCGACCGATGTTTTGGCGCTCGACGGCGAGGCGTTGAAGGGCTTTCGCCGCCGCGTTCAGTTTATCTTCCAGGATCCGTTCGGCTCGCTCAACCCGCGCATGAGCGTCTTCGACATCATCGCCGAGCCGCTGGTCATCCACGCCATCGGCAACCCGCAGACACGCCAAGACATGGTCGCCGAGCTGATCACCCTCGTCGGCCTCGATGTCCGCGATCTGCGACGCTACCCCCACAGTTTTTCGGGCGGACAGCGCCAGCGCATCGGCATCGCCCGCGCCCTCGCGCTGCGCCCGGAGCTGGTCATCTGCGACGAACCGGTCTCGGCACTCGACGTGTCGATCCAAGCGCAGATTTTGAACCTGTTGATCGATCTGCAGAAAAAGCTCGGGCTGACGTTCCTTTTCATTTCGCACAACCTGGCGGTCGTCGACTACATCGCCGACCGTATCGCGGTGATGTGCGCCGGGCGAATCGTCGAACTCGCTCCGCGCGGTGCGCTCTTTCGCGATCCCGTGCACCCCTACACCCATGCGCTGCTCGCCGCGATCCCGGTGCCCGACCCGGCGCATCGCCTCGATTTCCACCGCCTGATGGAAGGGCGGGCCTCCGATCCCTTCGCCTGGCCCGAGCCATTCCGGCGGGTTCCGGGCAAGCCGGCCCATCTGCTCGAGATCGGACCGGGCCATTACGTCGAAGCCAGCGCGCTGCCCCGGCCGGTATCGGTGCGGGAGGCCAGTTTCGCGGGATCTGTTTGATGGCCGCGCAGCCGCGGATCAGCCGCTTGCCGGCCTGCCTGGTGATCCTGTTGCTCGGGCTCCCGATGTCGTTCGGCTCGGCAAAGGCGGCGGCGTTACAGGAGCCGCCATCGCTGCTCGAGGCGGTGAAGAGCGGGGCGCTGCCGCCGGTCATCGATCGGATGCCGCGCGAGCCGGCGCTCGCCGAACTGGAGACCATCGGGCGTCCCGGCGGCGAGCTGCGGATGCTGATGGCAAGTCCCAAGGATACGCGGCTGATGACCGTGTACGGGTATGCCCGCCTCGTCGCCTACACCCCGGCCCTGGCGCTCGTCCCCGACATGCTCGAACAGCTCCAGGTCGAAGACGGCCGAAGTTTCACGTTGCGCCTGCGCGCCGGGCACAAATGGTCCGACGGTCATCCCTTCACCTCGGCGGATTTCCGCTATTGGTTCAAGGATATTGCGGAAAACCCGAAGCTCTCCCCCACAGGTCTGCCGGTGGCGTTGCTGCCGAACGGCGAGGTGCCGCGCTTCGAAGTCGTGGACGAGCGGACGGTGCGCTACACTTGGTCGAATCCCAACCCGCTGTTCCTGCCGGCGCTGGCCGGCCCCGACCCGCTATTCATCTACGCCCCGGCACATTACTTGAAGCACTTCCACGAAAAATACGCCGACAAGGCCAGCCTCGAATCCCAAATTAAGCAGATAGGCGCTCGAAACTGGTCGGTATTACACAATAAAATGGGAAATATGTATCGTAACGATAACCCCGAGCTTCCATCACTTGAGCCATGGGTACTGAAGACGAGACCGCCGGCCGAGCGTATCGTGTTTGAAAGGAATCCCTATTATTATCGCATCGATGGGGCCGGCCGTCAGCTACCCTATATCGACCAGGTCGTGTTTACCATCGCCAACAGCCGGATCATTCCGGCCAAGACCGGCGCCGGCGAGAGTGATCTGCAGGCGCGTTATCTGACCTTCGACGATTACACCTTCTTGAAGGCCGGTGAAGCGGGGAGCGGCTATAAGGTGCTGCTCTGGCGCACCGGTCCCGGCAGTCAACTCGCGCTCTACCCCAATCTCAATGTCGAGGACCCGGTATGGCGCGAACTGCTTCGCGATGTGCGTTTTCGCCGGGCCCTGTCGCTTGCCGTCGATCGTCACGAGATCAATCAGGTGATCTATTACGGATTGGCGCTCGAAGGCCAGAACACCGTGTTGCCGCAAAGCCCACTCTATCGCCCGCAATACCGGTCCGCCTGGGCGACCTACAACGTCGACGAAGCCAATTTGCTGCTCGACCAGATCGGCCTCAAGCGGTCGAGCGACGGGTTGCGCAAGCTGCCGGACGGCCGCCCGCTCGATATCATCGTCGAGGATTCGGGAGAATCATCGGAAAAGACCGATGTCCTCGAACTGATCCGCGATTCGTGGCGGAAGGTCGGTATCAGGATGTTTTCCCGGCCGGCTCAGTTGACGCTGTTCCGGATGCGGGTGTTTTCCGGTCAGACCGTGATGTCGCTCGACAAGGGGATCGAGAACGGCCTCGCCACCGCGGACATGTCACCTTGGCAATTTGCCCCGACCGCGCAACACCAACTCGAATGGCCGAAATGGGGGCAATTCGCCGAAACCAAGGGGAAAGCCGGCGAGAAGCCCGACCTGTCGAGCGCGATTCGGCTCAAGGAATTGTACCAATCCTGGCTTACCGCAACCGGCGCCGACGCACATGCGCAGATTTGGCACCAGATGCTGCAAAGTTGGGCCGAGGAGGTCTATACGATCGGCATCGTCGCCGGCGTCCAGCAGCCGGTCGTGGTCAATAGGCGGCTGCGCAACGTCCCCACAGACGGAATGTACAACTGGGATCCCGGCGCCCATTTCGGCATCTACAAGCCTGACGGCTTTTGGTTCGATCAAACCACGGCGCCCTCGGCGTCCGCCGCGCTGACCGGATCGCCGAACTGATGCCGATTCAAAACTGGGGTGGCCTGCGACCGCGCAAATTCCCGATAATGATCGCCGAGCGATGCCGCCCCGGGCAGCGTCGGCCACGCTCAGGAGTGCAGCGGTAAATGCTCGGCTATCTCGTCCATCGGATCCTGATCATGATCCCGACGTTGATCGCCATCAGCATCGTGATCTTCGTCATCATCAATCTGCCGCCGGGCGATTATTTCACCACCTACATTGCCGAGCTGCAAAGCCAGGGCGAAGGCGCCAATCTTGCCAAGATCGCCTTCCTCAAGGAACATTACGGCTTCGACAAGCCATTATGGGAGCAGTACCTGTATTGGGCTATCGGCCTGCTGCACGGCGATATGGGCTACTCTTTCCTTTATGATCTACCGGTCAACAATGTGGTGGGTGATCGCCTATTGCTGACCTTTGTTGTCTCGTTCACGACGATCGTTTTTACGTATATTGTGGCGTTTCCGATCGGTGTCTATTCGGCAACGCACCAGTACAGCGTCGGCGACTACACTCTGACGCTACTGGGGTTTCTCGGTCTGGCGACGCCAAGTTTCCTGTTCGCGTTGGTGCTGGTCTATCTCGCGAACGTTTATCTCGGAATTTCGGTCGGCGGGCTGATGGACCCGATCTACGTCAACCAGCCGTGGTCCTGGGCGAAAGCAGGCTCGCTGCTGGCACACATTTGGATCCCGGTCGTCGTCATCGGGACGGCGGGCACCGCCGCCATGATCCGCCGCCTGCGCGCCAACCTGCTCGACGAACTGCAGAAGCAATACGTTGTCACCGCGCGCGCCAAGGGCCTTCACCCGCTCAAGGTTCTGTTCAAATATCCGCTCCGCATGGCGCTCAACCCGTTCATCTCGGATATCGGCTCCTTGTTGCCGCATGTGATTTCCGGTGCGGTGGTCGTCTCGGTGGTGATGTCGTTGCCAACCACAGGGCCGATGCTGCTCGAGGCGCTGCGCAGCCAGGACAGGTTCCTCGCCGGTTCGTTCCTGATGTTCATGGCGTTCCTGACCGTGATCGGGGTGTTCCTGTCGGATCTGGCGCTGGCCGCGCTCGATCCGCGCATCCGTCTCCAGGCCGGGCGTTCGCAATGAGCGACATCAGCCTCCCCGCGGGATCGGTGGCGTCCGCTGGCGGCGAGCCGATGCCGCATTATGTCTCGCCGGCGCCGTTCGACCCGTATTCGGTCGACGTCATGACCGCGGCGCAGGAACGCTTCTACCGCGCGCCGCCGATCCTACTGATGTGGTGGCGCCTGCGCCGGCACCGCGTCGCGGTCATCTCGGGGGCGCTGCTGCTTACCCTCTACGTGACGATCGTGTTCTCCGAGTTCTTCGCGCCCTATGCGCTCGACAGCCGGCATACCGATTTCATTCATGCCCCGCCGCAGCGCGTTCACATCTTTGACGACGGCCGCCTGACCTGGCCTTTCGTCAACGGCTACCGCTATCAACTCGACATGACGAATCTGCGCCGGGTGTACACGCCGGACCCCACCAAGCATCAATCGATCCGGTTCCTGTGCCGCGGTGACCGGTATCACTGGTGGGGCCTCATTCCGGGCGATTTCCACCTGATCTGTCCGGCGACGCAGGGACAGCTGTTCCTGTTCGGCACCGATCGGCTCGGCCGCGACCTGTTGTCGCGCATCATCTACGGCGCGCGCATCTCGCTGACCGTCGGCCTCATCGGGGTGATCATCAGCTTCACGCTCGGCATCGTGATCGGCGGCATCGCCGGGTATTACGGCGGCTGGACCGACATGCTGATCCAGCGCGCCATCGAGGTGATCCAGTCGTTTCCACATCTGCCGCTGTGGATGGCCTTGTCCGCCATCCTGCCGGTGACCTGGAGCCCGATCCTCGTTTATTTCGGCATCACGGTGATCCTCGGGCTGATCGAGTGGACCCACCTCGCCCGCGCCGTCCGCTCAAAGCTGCTGGCGCTGCGCGAGGAGGACTTCTGCACTGCCGCGGTGCTGATGGGCGCGAGGCCGGCGCGGATCATCGGCCGGCATCTTCTACCGAGCTTCATGAGCCACCTGATCGCCTCGGCGACGCTCGTCATCCCCAGCATGATTTTGGGCGAGACGGCGCTCTCGTTCCTCGGGCTCGGCCTGCGCCCGCCGATCACCAGCTGGGGCGTCTTGCTAAACGAGGCGCAGAACATCAGCGTCGTCGCCTTGTACCCGTGGCTGATGCTGCCGGTGATCCCGGTGATCCTGACCGTCCTCGCCTTCAATTTCCTCGGCGACGGGCTGCGCGACGCCGCCGACCCCTATCACTGACGAGCCGCAGTAGGATGGGCTGAGCGAGAGCGAAGCCCATCGTCGCCGGCGCAGCAATTGATGGGTTTCGCTCTCGCTCAACCCATCCTACGGTAGCGGCTGATCAGAGCCGCAGCACCAAGCCCTCATGCGCAACGACCGTGCCGGGGCGGGCCGCCGCGGCTTCGGCCGCGACCCGGTCCATGAAGATGTCGTCGTGGTCGGGATCGTGGTGGAACAGGACCAGCGTCTTGACCTGCGCCGCATTCGCCAGGCGCACGCCCTCCTGCCAGGTCGAATGCCCCCAATGCTTGTGCGCCGGGTATTCCTCGTCGGTATAGGTGCTATCGTAAATCATCACATCGGCATGCTCGACGAGCTGCAGCACGTTGCGGTCGAGCCGGCCCAGTTCGTGCTCTGTGTCGGTGATGTAGGCGACGGCCTTGCCGGCATGCTCCAGCCGGTACCCGGTCGCACGGTTCGGATGATTGAGCGGCCCGGTACGCAGCGTCATGCCGGGGTGCGGCGCGAGCACCTCGCCGGCCGAGAAGTCGTGAAAATCAAGCTTGGCATTGAAGATGTCCATCGGCACCGGAAACAGCGGCGCCGCCATCATCTTGCCGAGCACCGCCTCGATCGTCCCGGCGTCGGGCCGCAGATGACCGGACCACACGCGGATCCGGTTGCGCGCGTCGTAACAGGGCGCAAAGAACGGCAGCCCGTGGCAATGATCAAGATGGGTGTGCGTGTAGAACAGGTCGAAATCGCGCGGGTGATCCCCGCTCATCAACTCGTTACCGAGCAGGCGAATGCCCGACCCGCTGTCGAAAACGAACAGCTTGCCGCCGCTGCGGACCTCGATGCAGGAGGTATTGCCACCATAGCGCGCGGTCAGCGGCCCCGGGCAGGCGATGCTGCCGCGCACACCCCAGAACCGAACCGTCATTTCCGCATCGGCCAATCGGCGGTCCCCACGCGCTCTCTCGCTCTCATTAGATAAAATGATTGCTAATAACAATTGGTAAAAGGTGAGATCGCTGGCCCGGCAGCGCCGAAACGACGGTGCTTCGCCGCGGCTGCTCTAACCGGTTGTTAACCATATCGGGCTAACAAAAGGCCTCGTCGCTCAGCCGACGGGAGAGTCCGATGATTTCCGAAACCGAATATGCCAGCGCCGTTGCCGAGTTCTTGCGCAAGAAGAGCATCACGCGCTGCCCGACCGCCTGCATCGTGCCGACGCACGCCAGCGTCACCGAGGCCGATCGCGTCGCGCTGCGCGACCACGACGCGGCGCGCGATGCGGCGCGGCAGGCAAGATTGCACAATCATCAGCACATGATGGCGTCGTAGCGCCGCCGCTGCCGACATGCCGCCGCTTCAGCTTCCCCGGTAGCGTGGCTTGCGGCGTTCCTTAAAGGCGCGGATGCCCTCGGCGGCATCCGCACTGTTGCGCACCGCGGCAAGCTCGGCGCCGAACCGGGCGGCAAGCTCGGCCGGGCCTTTCGGCAGCACGTGGTCGTTGACGAAGCGCTTCATCGTCGCCAGCGCCAGAGGCGCCAGATCGATGATTTTGCCGGCCATGGCCAGCGCTTCCTCAAGCAGATTTTCGTTAGCAACAATCCGGTTCGCCAGCCCGACCTGGTAGGCCCGCTCGGCACCGATCGGCTCGCCGAGCAGCATCATCTCCATTGCGACCTTGTGCGGGATGCGCGCCGCCAGCCCGGCGATCATCCCTCCGGTGATGCCGACCTTGCCCTCGGGGTAGGAGAAGCGGGCGCTCTCGGCGGCGACCAGGAGGTCGCACATCATCGCGATGACGAGCCCGCCGCCGATGCACCAGCCGCCGACCGCGGCGATGATCGGCTTGCCGGTGGTGACGCCGACGGTCGGCACGCAGCGCCACAATTCGGGCAGGTCGGTGACATCGGCGCCGGCCGAGAAGGCGCGCCCGCCGGCGCCGGTGAGGATCGCGACGCGCTGCCCGCCCCGGTCGAACGCGGCGAAGGCGTCCTGCAAGTCGACCGCGACCGCCTTGTTGATCGCATTCAGCTTTTCCGGCCGGTTGATCGCAATGATCGAAACCGCTCCGCGCTCCTCGACGGTGACGACGCTCATCGGTGGTCCCTCATGGTGGGTTTCGCTGCGCTCAACCCATCC
>DASYUS010000247.1:0-6863 GCA_036000945.1 Allostellaceae bacterium | reverse complement strand
GACGCCGGCAGAAATGGCCGGTCCCTCGATCTTCGACCCGACCTTTCCGGTTACCAGCTCCTTCGTCTACATCACCACCGCGTTTGCCGATCCCGGATTCCAGTTCACCGTTACGCCCGTATGCTTCTGCCGCGGCACGCTGATCCTCACCGATCGCGGCGAGGTGCCGGTCGAGGCGCTGGCGGTCGGCGACCGGGTCAAGACGCTCTCCGGCGCGCTGAAGCCGATCCGTTGGATCGGCTTCGGCCGCGACCTCGTCACCCAGGCCAACCGTCTGGCGCGGCCGGTCATCGTGCGTGCGGGCGCGCTGGCCGATGATATGCCGCGGCGCGATCTTTATCTGACGCACGGCCATGCGATTCATTTCGACGGGGTGCTGATCCCGGTAGAGCACCTGGTCAACCACCGCTCGATCCTGTGGGACAACACCGCCCGGGTCGTCGAGTACTACCATCTCGAGCTCGACGACCATGAGGTGCTGTTCGCCGAGGGGGCGCCTGCCGAGAGCTATTACGATGCCGGCAACCGCGCCCGGTTTCACAGCGAACGGCCGGGCTCCGGGGCTGGCGACGCGCGGCCGACCTTCGCACCGGTGCTGCATGGCGGAGAGTTCGTCGGCAAAGTGTGGGCCGCGCTGTTCGAGCGAGCCGGCGGGCGGGGCGAGCAGGGAACGACCGGCGATCCCGACCTCCACCTCGTCGTCGACGGCGAGCGGCTCGATCCCGCGTCGGCGGCGGGCGGCGTCTACCGGTTCACCCTCGCGGCGCCGCCCTCCGCCGCGCTGCGGCTCTGCTCGCGCAGCTTCGTTCCCTCGCTGAGCGGCGTCAGCCGGCATGATCACCGGCGCCTCGGCGTCGCGATCCGGCAGATTATCGTCGAGCGGCCCGGCATGATGACCGCGATCGATCATGATGCGCCGCTGCTCGTCGAAAGCGGCTGTCATCGCCCGGAACGCGGGTATTCCTGGACCGACGGCGATTGCCGCCTGCCGGCACGGCTTTTCACGCATCTGATGGGCGGTTTCACGCTGATCGTGCAGATCTCGGAGCAAGGCGCACGCTATCCGATCGCCGCACGGCTGGAAGCGGTGGCCGGGGAAGGCGACCAGACATCGCTGCCGTGGTAAGCTGACGCCGTCTGATCGCTCGCCCAGGACGCCGAGCTCTGGCGCCCGGAGTTGCGGGGCGTCGACAAGACAAGGTCACTGAAGATGCGCGTCGTCGTCCGCTTTGCTCCCTCGCCGACCGGGTTCCTGCATATCGGTGGAGCCCGCACGGCGCTGTTCAATTGGCTGTTCGCCCGCCACCACCAGCTTTATGGCGATGGCGGGGTGTTCAAGCTGCGCATCGAGGACACCGACCGTCAGCGCTCGACCCCCGAGGCGGTCGCCGCGATCATCGACGGGCTCAAATGGCTCGGCCTCGACTGGGACGGCGAGATCGTGCACCAGTTCGCAGCTGCCGCGCGCCATGCCGAAATCGCCCGCCAGCTGCTGACGCAGGGGCGCGCCTATCACTGCTATTGCACGCCGGCCGAGCTCGAGGCGATGCGCGAACGGGCGCGCGCCGAGAAGCGCTCGGTGCGCTATGACGGCACCTGGCGCGACCGCGACCCCAAGGAGGCGCCGCCCGGCGTCGCGCCGGTAATCCGCCTCAGGGCGCCGCAGGAGGGCGCAACGACGGTGCATGATTTGGTGCAAGGCGAGGTCACCGTGGCGAATGCGCAGCTGGACGATCTGATCCTGCTGCGCGCCGACGGCACGCCGACCTATAACCTGTCGGTCGTCGTCGACGACCACGACATGGCGATCACCCACGTGATCCGCGGCGACGATCACCTCAACAACGCCTTTCGCCAGACCCAGATCTACCGCGCCCTCGACTGGCCCGTTCCCGAATTCGCCCACCTGCCGCTGATCCATGGGCCGGACGGGGCGAAAATGTCGAAGCGGCACGGCGCGATCGGCGTCGAACAATACCGCGAGCTGGGCTATCTGCCGGAGGCGCTGCGCAATTACCTCTTGCGTCTCGGCTGGAGCCACGGCGACGACGAGATCATCTCGACCGACGACGCGATCCGCTGGTTCGACATCAAGGATGTCGGGCGCGCCGCGGCGCGCTTCGACCAGATGCGGCTTGACAGCATCAACGCGCATTACATCCGCGAGGCCGAGGACGTGCGGCTCGTCGGGCTGGCCGGCGAACGGCTGGCAACGGAGTTTGCCCGGCCGCTATCGGCGAGCGATCGCGACCGTCTGCTAAAGGCGATGCCGGGCCTCAAGCCGCGCGCCAAGACGATCGTCGAGTTGGCCGACAAGGCGCGGTTTTATGTTGCCGCCCGGCCGATCCGGCCGGCTGCCGATGCGGCCAAGGCGTTGACCGCAGAGGCCCGCGAACGGCTTGGAGCGCTCGCCGGCGACTTCGCCAATGTCGAGTGGCATGCGCCGGAACTCGAAGCCCGGCTGCGCGATTTCGCCAATACCCAGGGATTAAAGCTCGGCGCCGTGGCGCAGCCGCTACGCGCGGCGCTGACCGGCTCGCTCGCCTCGCCCGGCATCTTCGAGGTGATGGAGGTATTGGGGCGCGACGAGAGCCTCGGGCGAATTGCCGATGCGGCCGCCGAAACAGGTTGATGCCTCTTTTTCTCGCACATGCGATATTGCATTGCAAAATCCGAACGGCGTTTGATAATCGGCCTTCTGCGGCTATTCTTCGCAGCAGAGGGCCAACCGCCTGCGGGCGCACGATCGAGGTGATCCATGGACGGCAACAACACGAATGTCGGTGCGGTAAGCGGGTCGATGACGTTGACCGACAATGCCACCGGCAAGTCCGTCGAGCTGCCGGTGATCGGGGGCTCGATCGGGCCGAAGGTCATCGACGTGCGCAAGCTCTATGCGCAGACCGGGTATTTCACCTACGACCCGGGCTTCATGGCGACGGCCGCCTGCCGCTCCAGCATCACCTACATCGACGGCGACGAGGGCGTCCTCTTGTATCGGGGGTACCCGATCGAGGAGCTGGCGTCGAAGAGCGACTTCATGGAGGTCTCCTACCTGCTGCTCTACGGCGAGTTGCCGACCCCCAAGCAGCGCGAACAGTTCGTCTACGACATCACCCATCACACGATGGTGCATGAGCAGATCAGCAGTTTCTTCCACGGCTTCCGCCGCGATGCGCACCCGATGGCGGTGATGTGCGGCGTGGTCGGGGCGCTGTCGGCCTTCTATCACGACTCGACCGACATTCATGACCCCTCCCAGCGGATGGTCGCCTCGTATCGCCTGATTGCCAAGACGCCGACGATCGCCGCCATGGCGTTCAAATATTCGCAGGGCCAGCCTTTCATGTATCCCAAGAATTCATTGGGATATGCCGAGAATTTCCTCCACATGGCGTTCGCCGTGCCGTGCGAGGAGATGAAGGTCAGCCCGACCTTGGCGCAGGCAATGGACCGCATCTTCATCCTGCACGCCGACCACGAGCAGAACGCCTCGACCGCGACGGTGCGCAACGCCGGGTCGTCGGGCGCCAACCCGTTCGCCTGCATCGCCGCCGGCATCGCCTCGTTGTGGGGGCCGGCGCATGGCGGCGCCAACGAGGCCGTGCTGAAGATGCTGGCGCGCATCGGCGACAAGAAAAACATCCCCGATTTCATCAGCCACGTCAAAAACAAGAACGAGCACGAGATCCAGTACGGCTTCGGCCACCGCGTCTACAAGAATTACGACCCGCGTGCCCGGGTGCTGCGCGACAGCTGCCACGCCGTGCTCGACGAGCTCGGCATCCAGGACCCGCTGCTCGACCTGGCGATGGAGCTGGAGAAGATCTCGCTCAACGACGATTATTTCATCAGCCGGAAGCTGTATCCGAACGTCGATTTCTATTCCGGGATCATTTTGAAGGCGATGGGTTTCCCGACCTCGATGTTCACCGTGCTGTTCGCGATCGCGCGGACGGTCGGCTGGGTCGCCCAGTGGACCGAGATGATCGAGGACCCGGACATGAAGATCGGCCGCCCGCGCCAGCTCTTCACCGGCCAGACCGAACGCCACTACGTCCCGGTCAGCCAGCGCCGCTGAGATAGCCCCTCACCACGCCAGAGCCCAGCCGTCGCGGCGCGGGTCGGAACCGGCGAGCAGCATGCCGCCGGCGTCGCGGCCGATAATCTCGACGCTGCACGGCCCTTCGAGATCGCCGACCGTATTGACCGGATGCCCGCGACTGGCCAGCTCGCGCCGCACCCCGTCCGGGAAGCAGCGCTCCATCGTCAGCACGTCCGGCCCGTCATGCGGGTAGTTGGCGTATTGCCCAGGCACGTTCGAGGTCCAGCGCGGCGTCTCGGCGGCCTGCTGCGGGTCGAGCCCGAAATCGATCATCGCCGTCAGCACCTGGAAATTGATCTGCACCTGGTTGTCGGCGCCCGGCGTGCCGAACACCGCCCACAGCGCGCCGTCTTTCAGCACCAAGGGCGGGTTCATCGTGTGGCGCACCCGGCGCCCCGGCCGCAGGAAGTTGGGGTGGCCGGGATCGAGGTGCCAATAGGCCATGCGGTTGTTGAGGAGGATGCCGGTGTCGCCGGCGGTCACTCCCGACCCCCAGCCGCTGTTGATGCTCTGGATGCCGGAGACCGCGTTGCCGGCATCGTCGGCGGTGCAGAAATAGGTCGTGTCGCCTGCCGCCTCGGCAACCGCATGGGTCGGCGCGGCCCGCGCTCGATCGATGCGGCCTGCAAGGCGCGCCGTGTAATCCGCCGACAGCAGCTCGCCGAGCGGCGCCTCGATGCTGCGCGGGTCGGCGCCCCAGCGTTCGCGATCGGCAAAAGCCAGCTTTTTCGCCTCGACCATGAGGTGCACCGCGTCGGCCGAACCGAGACCCATCGCGCCGAGGTCGAAATTCTCGATGATCTTCAGCTCCTGTAAGAGCGTGAAGCCGGTCGAGTTGGGCGGCGCTTCGAGCACGGTGAAGCCGCGGTAATCGACCGCGATCGGCTCCTGCGTTTCGGCCTCGAAAGCCGCGAGGTCGGCCTCGGCGACCGGCACGCCGGCCGCAGCGCAGGCGCTCGCGATGCGTCGGGCGAGGGCGCCGCGGTAGAAGCACTCGGCGCCGTCGCCGGCGATCTCCGCGAGGGTGCGGGCGAGATCGGGCTGGACGATCGCTGCGCCCACCGCCGGCGCCGCGCCGCCCGCCAGGAACACCGCGGCGCTGCGCCGGTCGGCGCCGAGGATCGCCGCATTCTCGCCGGCGAAATGCCGATAGTGCGGGGTGGCGCCGAAGCCGTCGCGCGCACAGCCGATCGCTTCGGCAAAGAGGTCGCGCCACGGCAGCCGGCCGAATTGGCGATGCATCGCGCCGAGCCCGGCGACCATGCCCGGCACCGAGACCGACATCGGCCCGGTGCGCGGGATGCCGCCCCGATAGCGCTCGGGGGTCGCGGCCAATGGCGCCGGGCCGGTGGCGTTGAACACGACCGACCGGCCGCTCGCCGCGTCGAAGACATGGTAGAACCCATCGCCGCCGAGCCCCGACATCATCGGCTCGACGACGGCAAGCGCGAGCGCGGTCGCGACTGCGGCGTCGGCCGCGTTGCCGCCGGCGCGCAACGCGAGGAGCCCGGCCTGCGCGGCCAGCGGGTGGTTGGCGGCGACGGCACCGCGACGCCCGATGATCAGCGGTCGGTAGCAGCGCGGTCCGTCCATTTTTCAATCCTCATCGGAAAAAGAAACACTTTACCGCAAAGGGCGCGAACGGCACGAACGGAGGTGAGCCCGGCGGCCAACCTGCCCGGTCCCGCGGATCAATAGCGAGTATCGCGCCAATTCGCTATTTTGCGCCGCGGGCTGCGTTGCGAGGGCGTATCGTGGTCAGGTGGAAACGGCGTTGGCTGCTGGTGCTGATCGCTTGTCTTATTGCCGCCGGTTGTACCGAGGCCGGCTACCAGCCGGCGCCGGACGATCACACCGAGCCCACGCACCGCGACGGCGGCGGTGGCGGCGCGATGTGATGCCCTTGAAGCCCGCCACAATGGTTCTGGCCCTCCTGGCCTGTCTGGTCGTCGCCGGCTGCGCCGATCGCGCCGGCTCCGCCGAGGATGACCGGCGCGGCGGGTTCTACAGCGGCATCGGCGGCGGCGTGAGGCGCCCGTGACGCTGTGAGCGCAAAAACCACCAGCTGCGGCGTCATCGTCACCGACGGCAGGCGCCTCCTGCTCGGCCATGCAACGCGATCGCCGCGCTGGGACATCCCGAAGGGCGAAGCCGAGCCGGGCGAGAGCTTTGCCGCCGCGGCATGCCGCGAACTCCTCGAGGAAACCGGGCTCGATGCGCCCGAATCGGCGCTGCTGCCGCTCGGCGTTTTCGCCTACCGCAGGGCCAAGGACCTCGCCCTCTTCGCCTGGATGCCGGCGCAGCTGCCCGATCCGCGGACGCTCGTCTGCGCCTCGCATTTCGCCTGGAACGGCCGGATGCTGCCGGAATTCGACAAGTTCGGGCTGTTTACCCCGGAGGAGGCCGTCGCCCGCGTCGGCAAGGACATGGCGCGGCTTCTCGCCGGGATTTCGTTCGGCGCGCTAAGCAGCGCTTCGGGTTGAACGCGCTCTCGTGCTAATGATGTCGCAACGCTAACGGAAGGAGGCCCCTATGCCCAAGCTGCGCCATATCGCGATCGCTGCCGAAGACCCCGAGGCGATGGCCGAGTTCTACAAGAAGGCGTTCGATTTCGTCGAGGTCGGCCGGCCCAACGGCGTGCTCGCCGACGGCGTCTTCCTCTCCGACGGCACGCTCAACATGGCGATCCTCAAGTTCAAGACCGACCAGCTCGGCAAGGGCATGGAGTTCCGCGGCATCCACCATTTCGGCGAGATCG
>DASYUS010000246.1:0-5455 GCA_036000945.1 Allostellaceae bacterium | reverse complement strand
GACATGGCAGGTGGCGCAGGCGCATTCGCCGCCGCAATCGGCGTCGATGCCGGGGATGTTGTTGTCGACCGCGCCGCGCATGACCGATCGCCCGAGCGGCACCTCGACCCGATGCTCGCGGCCGCCGTATTCGATGTAGGTGATCTTCGGCATGCCGGCGAACGCTCCTCGGATGGCCGCTTTTACCCGGCGACAAGGTGCCTCGTTTCCGCTTTCCCGACAAGTCGCAGCGGAAAATATGGCGTCGCCGGGGTAGGGCAACCGGGCTATGATCGGCCGCAAGCCGACCTGCTCTCCGTCGCGAAAGGAAATGCCATGCCGAGCATCGACCACCACGGCGCGCACATCCATTACGAGGAATTCGGCCAGGGCTTCCCTATCCTGACCTTCGCGCCGGCCGGCCTCGCCTCGGTGATCGATGTGTGGAGCCAGCCCTCCGCGCCGATCAACCCGACGACCGAGTTTGCCGGCGAGTTCCGCGTCATCGCGATGGACCAGCGCAACGCCGGCGGCCAGTCGCGCGCCCCGATCACCGCTGAGGACGGCTGGGACAGCTTTACCGCCGACCACATCGCCGTGCTCGACCATCTGCGCATCGACCGTTGCCATCTCTACGGCCAGTGCATCGGCGGGTCGTTCATCCTCAACATGATCAAGCACCATCCGGAACGCGTTCAGAGCGCCGTCCTGGCGCAGCCGATCGGCCGCGTCGGCCCGCTGATGCCCGGCCGTCCGGCACGGTTCAACGCCTGGGCGGAATCGCTGAAGGACCATCCCGAGGTCACAGAGCCGGCGCTCGATGCCTTCTGCCGCAACCTCTACGCCCCCGGCTTTGTCTACAGCGTCGACCGCGACTTCGTGAAGACGGTGAAGACACCGTGCCTGCTGCTCGCCGGCAATGACGAGGCGCATCCCGGGCCGATCTCCGACGAGCTCAACCAGCTGCTGCCGAACTGCGAGTTCATCCGCGAGTGGAAGACCGGCGCGGCGCTCGATGCGGCGCGGGTCCGCGTCAAGGCGTTCCTGGCGAGGCACACGCCGCGCGCGTAGGCCCGTGGGGTTCGCCGTTCCGGTCAGCGAAGAGACGCGGGCTCGGGCGGGACATGGCTGACGCTTCGCCGCTGCGCGCCCGCGGCGTTCCGCACAGCTCGCATTGGGGGGCATTCTCGGCGCTGGTTCGCGGCCGGGAGGTCGAAATCGTGCCGCATCCGCGCGACGCCGATCCGTCGGCCTTGCTCGGCAACATTCCGGCTTTGGTGTCGCACAAGGCGCGGGTTGCCCGGCCGATGATCCGGCGCGGCTGGCTGGAACGCGGACCGGGGCCAGACCGGCGGCGGGGCTGCGACGAATTCGTCGCGGTGTCGTGGCCGGAAGCGCTCGACCGTGTCGCCGCAGAACTGCGCCGGGTCTACGCCGCACATGGGCCGCGCGGGGTGTTCGGCGGGTCCTACGGCTGGGCGAGCGCCGGCCGCTTTCACGACGCGCAGCACCAGCTCCACCGCTTTCTCAACCTCGCCGGGGGCTATGTCCGCTCGGTCAACAGCTACAGCTCCGGCGCGGCGGCGGTGATCCTGCCGCATATTATCGGCCCGCAATCGGCCGTCGCCGGCAACAATGTCAGCTGGGACGAAATGGTCGAGGCGAGCGCGCTGGTCCTCGCCTTTGGCGGCATGGCGCTGAAGAACAACGATGTCGGCGGCGGCGGCACGAGCGAGCATATCGCCGGCGAGAGGCTCGCCAGGGCGCGCCGGCGAGGCGCCGAATTTCACCTGATCGGCCCGTTGCGCGACGATTTTCCGGCTTCGGCCGAGGCGGTCTGGCATTCGATCCGTCCCGGCACCGATGTCGCGCTGATGCTCGGTCTGGCGCACGCCCTGGTCAGCGAGGGGCTGCACGACCGCGCCTTCCTCGACCGGTTTTGCGTCGGCTGGGAGGAATTCGCGGCCTATCTCCTCGGCCGCGCCGACGGCCAGGCGAAGGATGCCGCCTGGGCCGCCGCGATCTCTGGCATGCCGGCGAGCGAGATTGTCGGGCTCGCGCGGCGTTGCGCCGGGCGGCGCACGCTGATCACCTGCTCGCAATCCTTGCAGCGTGCCGAGCATGGCGAGCAGCCGGTGCGGATGGGGGTCGTGCTCGCCGCCATGCTCGGCCAGATCGGGCTCAAGGGCGGCGGCTTCGCCTATGCGCTGGGCTCGACCTCGAATACCGGCAAGCCGGCGCTGGCGGTGCCGCTGCCGACCATGCCGACCGGCCGCAACAGCATCGCCGACTTCATCCCGGTGGCGCGGGTCGCCGACATGCTGCTGCACCCGGGCGAGCTGTTCGATTACGACGGCAGCCGGCTGACCTATCCGGATATCCGGCTGGTCTATTGGGCCGGCGGCAACCCGTTCCACCACCACCAGGATCTGAACCGGCTGCGCCGCGCCTTCGCATGCCCGGACACGGTGATCGTGCACGAGCAGGCCTGGACCGCGAGCGCGCGCCACGCCGATATCGTGCTGCCCACGACGATCACCCTGGAGCGCGAGGATATCGGCGCCTCGGCGGGCGATCCGCTGCTGGTGGCGATGCACCGGGCGGTCGCGCCCTACGGCCAGGCACGCGACGATCACGCGATCTTCGCCGGCCTCTCCGAACGTCTCGGTTTCGCCGAGGCGTTCACCGAGGGCCGCACGGCGCGGCAGTGGCTCGAACACATGTACGAACCGACGCGGCGCGCCCTGATCGCGCGCGGCATCGACGCCCCCGACTTTGCGGCGTTCTGGGACGACGGCGAACTGGTCCTGCCGACGCTGCCGTGGGATGGCGGCATCGTCCGCGCCTTCCGCCGCGATCCCGAGGCCGCGCCATTGCCGACGCCGAGCGGCAAGATCGAGATCGCTTCCGCGACGATCGCCGGCTTTGGTTATCCCGATTGCCCGGGACACCCCACCTGGCTGCCGCCGGTCGACGACGTCGCGTCAGCGGCTGCGGCGCGCTTCCCGCTGCAGCTCGTCGCCAACCAGCCGGCGACCCGGCTGCACAGCCAGCTCGATTTCGGCGCCACCAGCCTCGCCTCTAAGGTCAACGGCCGCGAGCCCGTGCGCATTCATCCGCAGGACGCCCTTTCCCGCGGCATCGCCGAGGGCGATGTCGTGCGCCTCTACAACGACCGCGGCGCCTGTCTCGCCGGCGCGGTGCTGAGCGAGGCACTGCGCCCGGGGGTCGTCCAGCTGGCGACCGGGGCCTGGTACGACCCCGTAGACGCCGCCGCGCAAAGGCCGTTATGCGTGCACGGCAACCCGAACGTGCTGACGCGCGATGCCGGCACGTCGCGCCTAGCCCAGGGCTGCACCGGCCAACTCACCCTCGTCGAAATCGAGCGGTACGAAGGCTCGCCGCCGCCAATCAAGGCGTTCGACCCGCCGCCCGTTGGCACTGAAAAGCGGGGATCTCCCCGACCCGCTATTCCTTGAATTGCGCCGAGCGCCAGCGTACCGCGGCGGGCACGCCCTCGGTCGTGGCGATTTCCCGGAACTGGGCGCCGCTTTCGGTGCTGGTGGCGTAGAGCGGGCCGACGACGTCGAGCCCGGCGTAGAGCGCGGTGCGGAACCCGGCGGCGTCGGCGGCGCGGTTGACCGCCCGCTTGGTCGCGTAGAGCGCCTCCGGCGCGATCAACGACAGGCGCTTGGCGTATTTGAGGCTGGCGCCGCGCAATTCGGCGAGCGGCACGATGCGGTTGATCATCCCGAGGCCGAGCGCGGTCGGCGCGTCGATCTGGTCGCCGAAATAGAGCAGTTCGCGCGCCTTCTTGTAGCCGATGATCGCCGGCATCACGATCGCCGGACCGACCGCCGAAAACCGCACTTCCGGCTCGCCGAAGGTGGCGTTGTCGGCGGCGATCGTCAGGTCGCACAGCATGACGAGCTCGCAGCCTCCGCCGAGCACGTGCCCCTGCACTGCCGCGATCACCGGCTTCCGCATCAGCCACGGCGCCATCTCGAATTCGAGTTGCGGATGCAGGTGCGCGTGCGCCTTCGTCGGGTCGGTGCGCCAGTCCTCCGCGCCGGGCTCCTTGGCGCCGATGTCGTAGCCGGCGCAAAAGCTGCGGCCCTCGGCGCGCAGCAAGACAACGCTGGTGGCGGGATCGGCGTCGGCGCGGGCGAAGGCCTCGGTCAGCGCCTTCTGCAATTCGGCGCTGATCGCGTTGAGCTTGTCCGGGCGGTTCAGCGTGACGATGCCGACCTTCTCGTCGACGTCGTACAGGACTACGGGGTCTGCCACGGTGCGTTCTCCTCAACGATGGTTGCGCGCCAGGGTCACGCCCCTGCTGCGCCGCCCTGCTGCCGGTGCGAGCCGAGCGCGGTCTCCCAGGCCTGCTGCATCGCGATCTCCTCAGTCCATGGCCGCATCAGCGCGGCGGCCCGCGCGTCGCGTGCGTAGCGCTCGAGCGGATAGCGCTTGAGGAAGGCCCGGCCGCCACAGACCCGGATCGCCTCCTGGGTAACCGCGACGACGGCACGCTGCACGGTGACATGCGCGGCGCGGGCGCGCTGCACCGCCTCCAGCGGAGGATCGACCTGGGCCTCGGAGATCGCCCGGTAGTAAAGCGCGCGGGCGGCTTCGAGCGTGACGAGCATTTCGGCGATCGCAGGGCCCTTTGCCGCGATCTCGGCATGCGGGACCGGCGCGCCGGGCAACCGGCCGGTCAGATACGCGAGGGCGCCGTCGTAGGCCGCTTGCATGAGCCCGAGAAAGGTCGCGGAGAAGCTCAGGAAGAGGTGGGGAAAGGCGTTGTACATGGCGCCGAACAGGCCCCGCGGCAGCACCTCCGCGTCGTCGGGGACGAACACCTCCTCCAGGAGCATGTCGCGGCTCACCGTGGCCCGCATGCCCATCGGGTCCCACTCGCCGGGGAAGGACACGCCAGGCGCATCCTTGGGGATCTGGAGATAGAGCGTGCGCTCGATCCAGGGTTCGTCGCCAAGCCGGATGGCAGGGGTGGCGTAATACGGGGCGCAGCCCCCGAGAGAGACGAAAAACTTCCGCCCGTTGACCACATAGCCGCCCGCCACCTTCCGCGCGGTGGTGCCGAACCGCCGGCCGCCGACACCGAGCCCGGTGTCGGTCTCGCCCTGCTCGACCGGCTCGCTGTGGGGCTGCCCGTAGAACGCGCCCGCCTCCACCACCTCGCGGTACTTGGCGGTACGGAGCATTTCGTGGCGCTGACGCGCGGCGGGCAGCATCGCCATATCATCGGCAATCGGACCCATCATCAGCATCGTCAGGCAGTGCATGTTGAAGGTGAGCGCGGTGGAGGCATTGCCCTGCGCAAGCTGCTCGGCGACCAGGCAGTAAGTCTCGTAGTCGGCCCCGAGCCCACCGTAGCGTTCGGGCACGCATAGCCCGAGGAGCCCCTCGGTGCGGAGGTCGGCGTAGTCGTCGAACGGAAAGGAGGCATCGCGGTCGTGGC
>DASYUS010000245.1:0-2591 GCA_036000945.1 Allostellaceae bacterium | reverse complement strand
CGCACGCTGCTGTTGACCTTCTTCTTCCGCCAGATGCGGCAATTGATCGAGAGCGGCTATCTCTACATCGCCCAGCCGCCGCTTTACCGGCTGCAGCGCGGCAATGCGAAGCCGGTCTATCTGAAGGACGACGCGGCGCTTGAAGCCTATTGCATCGATGCAGCGCTTCGCGATGCCGTCTTCACTCAGCATGACGGCGGCCAGCGCGGCGGCAACGACCTGCGCGACCTCTTGGAGCACGCCCGCGTCGCGCGCCGCTGGGTGCAGCCGCTCGCTCTCAAGGCCGGCAATCTCGATGTTGTCGAACAGGCGGCGATCGCCGGCGGGCTGGCCGCTGGGCTGCCGGCCGACCCGACGCGCGCGGTCGAAATCGCGCGCCGCACCGCCGAGCGCCTCAACCGCCTCGGCGACGGCGAGGGGGGGCCGAGCGCAGCGTGGCAGGGCGAGGTCATCGCCGGCGAAGGGCTGGTGTTCAGCCGCACCCGCCAGGGCGTCGGCGAGCGGCGGCTGATCGATGCCGCGCTGCTCCGATCGAGCGAGGCGCGCCGGCTCGACGGTGACGCCGCGCGGTTGCGCGAGGTCTATGAGCGTCCGGGTAAACTCGTCGCGCGCGACAAGGAATATCCGATCGCCGGCCCTTCGGCGCTGGTCGAGGCGGTGATGGAACTCGGCCGCCGCGGCATCGAGGTCAACCGCTACAAGGGGCTCGGCGAGATGAACCCCGAGCAGCTCTGGGCGACGACGCTCGACCCCGAGGCCCGCTCGCTCCTCCAGGTCCGCGTCAGCCATGAGGACGAGGCCGAGGAGACCTTCTCGACCCTGATGGGCGACCTCGTCGAACCCCGCCGCGACTTCATCCAGTCGAACGCCCTAAGCGTCGCAAATTTGGATGTGTAACGGCCGGTCTGCGGATGTGCCGCTGGCACCATGAGACGCTTCATTGTCCGCTGGGTTGATTACCTTATTCAGGATGATCTATTTCTTCGGGTCGTATTTTTACTTGCAGGTTTCCTTGTAGGTGGCCTAGGGGTCCTGATGCTGGTTTGGGGGCAACTCACGATCTCGGCCAGCTGCTATACTTGCGATTCCTTTATTGGGTAATTGCTGTTGCTCTCACCGCCTTGGGCGGATCCTGGGCATCGCGCTTTGTACTCTCGAAACGATCGCGAATAGCCCGTTCCCTCGACAAGCATGTTCCCGATGCCGTTGGTTTCGAGGAGGCCGCTCTGTTGCTGATCGCGATTTATCTGCCGGCGGTGTTGCTCACCCTTCTTCTTCGTTTCTGCGGCGTGAGGGGGCAGTCGTAGGGCGGGTTGAGCGGAGCGAAACCCACCATCATGTCGGCAACAATGAGACGGTGAGGCGGTGAGGGCGCAACTTGCGCCCAAATCTCCGTGTCTCATCGTCTCATTGTTGCAATTGTTCAAATCGATGGGTTCGCTCCGCTCAACCCATCCTACAGCCCGAGCTGGACGCAAATCGCGCGCTCGACTGCCGTCACGTCCTCCGCGCTGAGCCGGCCGATCCGGTCGCGCAGGCGCGTTTTGCTGATCGTGCTCAGCTGGTCGGCCATCGCCTTGCGCTGTTCGCCGCCGAGACGGACATAGGCTTCGGACGGGTAGAGACGGGCGACATTACTGGTCAGCGGCACGACCTGCACCCGGTTCAGTTCGCGGTTGGCGATGTCGTTGCTGACGACGATCGCGGGCCGCGTCTTGCGGATTTCGCCGCCGACCGCCGGGTCGAACGCGACCCACCAAACCTCGCCACGGCGCGGCGGGCTACCGCTTCTCATCGGCAATGTCGCCGCTCACGCCCTCGACCCACTCGGCCGCCTCCTGCTCGCGCTCTTCATCGGCGGCCATCGCCCGGTACCCGGCGGCGAGATCGCGCGCAAGCACGTGCGGCCGCGCCAGATCGTTGAGGAACCGGCTGATCCGCCGCCGCCCGATCACATCGTGCAGCCCGGCGTAGACCTCATCGTCAACGGTAATCGTCAGCTTCTTCGTCATGCGGTATACGTGTAATATACGTATACCGCAGCGTCAACACGGGTTTCGTTTAGCTCGGAACATGACCGTGCCGACGTCGGCGAGGGTTTCGAGCTCCGCCACGGCCGACCACAGCGCCGCGCCGCGGTCGGGCAGCGACCGGCAGCAGGCGTCGAACTTGGCGCGAGCGGTTTCGCGCGACAATGGGCGAGCGGGGCTGCCGAGGGTCTCGCGAACGTCGCAGGCGACGGTGTGCCCGTCGGTGAGGTCGAGCTCGACGCGCTGCGGCAGCAGCGCGTTCGGGTCCGGGTTGGCGTCGGCTATGACATCGAGGCGGCGGGCGAGGGCGAGCGTCTCCGCATCGACCAGCGCCGCGGGCGAGAAATCGTCGAGCCCGACGGTGCCGCGCCGGAGGCACACCGCGCCGACATAGGCGAGGCACAGCCGGGCGTAAGCGACGCTCATGCCGTCCTCCGCCGAGCGGCCAACGAGGCGGTGGGTGAGGGGAGGCACGAGGAAGCGGCCCGCCCGCACTTCGTCGGCCGCGACGCCGTGTGCTGCAATCAGCTGCTGCAGCCCGTCGAGACCGCCATGCGTCGC
>DASYUS010000244.1:0-9157 GCA_036000945.1 Allostellaceae bacterium | reverse complement strand
CCTACGCGTTCTTCTACGCGTTTTTCCCTTCTGCCAGCGCGTGGGCGAAGCGGACGATGCGTTCGCCGGCCTCGCGCAGCCTCGCCTCTGGCGCGCTCAACGCGATCCGCAGATGGCCGGCGGCGCTCGGCCCGAACCCGTCGCACGGCAGCACCGCGACGCCCTCGCGTTCGAGCAGCCGGAGGGCAAACTCGGCAGCGGCGAGCCCGGTGCCGCGCACATCCAGCAGGACGAACATGCCGCCTTCGGGCGGGACCACGCGGCAAAGCGGCGCCTCGCGCAGCTGCGCCGTCATCATGCCCGCCCGGCCGCGATAGGCCTCGCGCAGCGCGGCCACTTCCGGCAGATCGCCGGTCAGCGCGACCAGCGCGCCATCCTGGAGGAAGGCCGGGCCGCCATAGGTCATCGACAGCAAGAGGTTGAACAAATGCCGCGCGAGCACCGGCGGGCCGACGACCCAGCCGAAGCGGAAGCCGGGGATCGCGTGCGATTTGGAAAGGCTCGAAACGACGACGGTGCAGTCGGCCATATCGGGCAGCGACCAGGCGCTGACATGCGGCCGGGCAAAGGCGAGGTCTTCGTAGACCTCGTCCGACAGCAGCCACAGATCGTGACGGCGGCACAGCGCGGCGATGCCGGCGACCTCGGCCGGTGTGAACACCGCGCCGGTCGGGTTGTGCGGGCTGTTGATCCAGATGACCCGGGTGCGCGGCGTGACCGCGGCGGCGAGCGCGTCGGGGTCGGGGTGAAACCCCGCCTCCGGCCGGAGCGGCACGGTCACCAGCCGAGCGCCGCTGGCGCCGACGATGCCCTCATAGGTGGCGTAGATCGGCTCGGGGACGATGATCTCGTCGCCCGGGCCGGCGAGGCACTGAACGGCGCAATAAAGGCCTCCCTGCGTCCCGGGCACGACGACGACATTCTCGGGGCCGCAGGGCTGGCCGGTGCGCTGTGCCACCCGTGCCGCGATCGCCTCGCGCACCGCCGGATAGCCGAGGATCGGGGCATAGCCGGTGCGGTGTCGACGCAGCGCCGCCACGGTCGTCTCGATGACCGCTTCGGGCGGGTCCTGGTCGGGATCGCCGACGGTCAGGAAGATGATGTCTTCGCCGGCCTCGCGCCGTTTTGCCGCCTCGATATGGACGGCCCAGGCCCCGGCGCCGCGCCCGGCGATCCGCTCGACCAGCGGCGAATAGCGCATCCCCGCCTCCGATCTCAGTATCCGATGGCCGAACCTTCCGGCCGGCGCGGGTCGTTTACCCCGACGAGACGATGGCCGGGGCCGATTCGGATCAGCTCGATCGCGCCCCAAGGCGCCTGCTCGCTAAGTCGGTGGCCGCGCTCGGCGAGCGCCTTCAGCGTGGCAGGGGACAGGCCGCCGCGCTCGTAATAGAGCGTATCGGGCAGCCATTGGTGATGAAACCGCGGCGCCGCCACGGCGTCGTACGGCGACAGCCCGAAATCGACGATGTTCACCAGGGTTTCGAGCACCGCGGTGATGATCCTGGGGCCACCCGGACTGCCGAGGACGAGAACCGGCTTGCCGTCCTGTTCGACGATCGTCGGGCTCATCGACGACAGCGGCCGCTTGCCTGGCATGATCGCGTTTGCCATGCCCTGCACCAGGCCGAACAAATTCGGCGCCCCCGGCTTCGTGGTGAAATCGTCCATCTCGTTGTTGAGCAGGATGCCGGTACCGGGCGCCACCACCGCAGCGCCAAATCCGCCGTTGAGCGTATAGGTGATCGCGACGGCGTTGCCCTCGCCGTCGACCACCGAATAATGCGTGGTTTCCGCACGCTCGTGCGGCGGCGTGCCCGCTCCGAGCGCGGCGGAGGGCGTCGCCTTCTCCGGGTCGATCGCGGCGCGGATCGCCGCGGCATGCTCGGGCGATAACAGGCGCCTGCTCGGGTCGGCGACGAATTCGGGGTCGCCGAGCGCGCTGTTGCGATCGACATAGGCGTGCCGCATCGTCTCGGCCATCCGGTGCAGCGTTTGCGGCGAACCCTGGCCGAGCGCCGCGAGATCCCAGCCCGACAGCACGCCCAGCATCTCGCACAGGATCGTGCCGCCGGCACTCGGCGGCGGCGCCGACAGCACCAGATAACCGCGGTAGGGACAACCGACCGGCGCTGTCTCGGAGACCCTGTAGGCGGCGAAATCCTCGGCGGTCAGGAGCCCGCCATGAGCGGACGACGCCGTCGCGATCGCGGTGGCGATCGGGCCGCGGTAAAAGGCATCGGGTCCGCGCTGGGCGATCAGTGTCAACGTCGCCGCGAGATCGCTTTGCACGAGGCGGTCGCCGGCCCGGTAGGCGGTGCCGTCGGCGCGCAGGAAGATCCGGGCGGCTGCGGGATCGGCGGCGAGCCGGGCGGCCTTGGCGGCGAGCTTGTCCGCACCGACATGGCCGAGCACAAAGCCGTTGCGGGCGAGCGCGATCGCCGGCGCCATGACCGCCGGCCGGGCGAGGCGGCCGTATTGCTGGAGGGCGCGGTCGAGGCCCATCACCGTCCCGGGCACGCCGACGGCGCGATAGCCGTAAAGGCTCGCGTCCTTGATGACCTGGCCGGCAGAGTCGAGGAACATGCCGGGGGTCGCCGCGCGCGGGGCGGTTTCGCGGAAATTGATGACGCTGTCCTGGCCTTCGGCGCGATGGATCAGCATGAACCCGCCGCCACCGATATTGCCGCAACACGGGTCGACGACGGCGAGCGCATAGCCAACCGCAACCGCGGCATCGACCGCATTGCCGCCGGCAGCGAGAATCCCGACCCCGACGGCGCTCGCCTCGTGCTGAGCGGTGACGACCACGCCGCGCTCGCTCTCGGCCTGCGACAACGGCGCAGCGAGGCTGGGGGCGGCCGCCGCGAGCGCGACAACGGCGGCGACGCGCAGAATCCAGGTGATCATCGGCACTTACGGCTCGCGCACCACAGCGCCTCAGCGGCCAGGCGGCGTGTCACGGTCTTGGTGCCAGGCTCTCGCGCGGCGGCAGGTTCTTCTCCTTCAGGCACTCGCTTTCCTTCGCCTCGCGCTTGGCGTTGGCTTCGGCGGTGAAATCGGGAAAGGCGGCTCGCGCCTGCTTCGCGCACTGATCCATCGTCTTCCAGTTCTTCATCGCGACGACGCCCTGCTGGCTTGCCATGGACGCGGTGGACGCCGCCAGCAGCGCGAGGGCGAGAATGCAGGGGTATGGGGCGAGGCGGCTCATGGGGCTCCTGTCGCGAGGCAGCCGGGACACGGGTGCGTGATCATACACCAACCAGCCTGCAGCGGTTGCGTGGTTGCGAAATCTGAGGCTCCATGGTGCAGCCGATCGTCAGGAGCCTGCGATGCTGAAAATCTGGGGACGCACGACCTCGTCCAACGTGCAAAAGGTGTTGTGGTGCTGCGCCGAACTCGACATCCCGTTTGAGCGGGTCGATCTCGGCGGTCCCTTCGGCGGCAACCGCGACCCCGAATACCTCAAGCTCAACCCGAACGGCCTGGTCCCCACCGTCATCGACGGCGACCTGGTGATGTGGGAATCGAACACGATCTGCCGCTACCTGGCCGCGACGCGCAACGGCGAGCGGCTCTACCCGCATGACCCGGCCGCGCGTACCCATGTCGAGCGCTGGATGGATTGGCAGCTCGCGGTCATTGGCGGACCGATGAGCCAGCTCCTGTTCGGGCTGGTCCGCACCAAGCCCGAAGCGCTCGACCATGCCGCGATCGAGGCGGCGCGGCGCCGCGCGCTCTCCGGCTGGACCATCGTTGAGGACGCGCTGGCGGGCCAGCCCTATCTCGCCGGCGCCTCGCTGAGCCTGGCTGAAATAGTTCTCGGCACGCAGATCTATCGCTGGTTCAACCTGCCGATCGAACGGCCGGCACTGGCCAATCTGCGCGCCTGGTACGAGCGGCTGCGCGAGCGTCCCGGCTTCAAGCGACACATCGAGATCCCGATCACGTGAGTGTGAGCAGCGAGATTGCGGCGGGTTCCGGGTTGCATTCCGTCCGCCGCGCCGTAATCTTAGGTCGATGCAATCACGAAAGTCGCGGGCGGGAGGGGGAGGTATGCGGTCAACCTTAAAGCTTATTGCGCTTGGTGCGGTCCTGGCGATCGGGGCAGCGGGCTCGCTCGGCGCGCTTGCCGATACGGCACAGATCATCAAGGATCGCCAGGCGCTGATGAAAAAACAGGGCGCCGATCTCGGCGCCGTCAAGGCTTACCTCGAAGACAAGGCCGATCAGGCCAAAGCCATCGCCGCAGCGACCGACCTCATCAAAGACCTCGAGACGATTCCCTCGGTATTTCCGCCGGGATCGGGAGGACCGAATCCTGAAGGCAAGTGGAGCACGAAACCCGAGATATGGAGCGATGCGCAAGGGTTTGCTGCCGCCCGTGATACGGCTATCGCCAAGGCGGGCACGCTGTTGACCGCGGTCAAGACCGGCGACAAGGCGAGCATCCAGACGGTCTTTGCCGATGTCGGGAAGACGGGCTGCGGCGGCTGCCACACCAAGTTCCGCGAGGAGCTGAAGAAATAAGGGCGGCGTTCGCCGTCCTCCTGCTGCTTGCGTTTTCGCCGGCCGCGGCGGCCGCGGACAACGATGCGGTTGCGCGCGGCGCCTACCTCGCCGACGCGGCGGGCTGCGCCAATTGCCATACCGACAATGCGCATGGCGGCCGGCCCTATGCCGGCGGGTTGCCGTTGAAGACCCCGTTCGGAGCGTTCTACAGCCCGAACATCACCCCCGACCCGGAGACCGGCATCGGCCGCTGGAGCGATCAGCAGTTCCTGCGCGCGATGCGCGAGGGCGTGGGCCCCGACGGCACCGCTTATTTCCCCGCATTCCCGTATCCGAGCTTCACCCTGATCACCGATGACGATGCGCTGGCGATCAAGGCCTATCTCTTTTCCCTGCCGCCGGTACAGCAAGCCAACCGGCCGCATGACGTGCCCTTCCCGGTCTCCTGGCGCTTTCTGCAAACCGGCTGGAAGCTGCTGTTTTTCCAAGAGGGTCCGTTCCGGCCCTCGCCCGGGCGCTCGGCCGCTTGGAACCGCGGCGCCTACTTGGTCACCGCGCTCGCCCATTGCGGGGAGTGCCATACGCCGCGCAACTGGCTCGGCGCCCCCGACCCCGACCGGTTTCTCGCCGGCACCGACATCGGGCCGGACGGCAAGAAAGTGCCCAACATCACCCCCGATCGCAAAACCGGCATCGGCGACTGGAGCGAGGACGACATTGTCGGCCTGTTGACCGACGGCCACAAACCCGACTTCGATTTCGTCAGCGGCACGATGGGCGAGGTCGTCAAAGACACCGGCCGGCTGACCGACGCGGACCGCCGCGCGATCGCCGTCTTCCTCAAATCCGTGCCCCCGGTGTCAACCCCGTAGCAGAAATGCCTGCCAATGCGTTTCGCCACTGGACGCTCGGTCGCGACCCCTTATGATAGCGATCGAGCGGCAGTCATGTCGCGGGGGAGCGGGGTTTGGCGCGCGCGCGGTCCGACAAAAGCTTGGCCCGTTTTGAACGTATCGCGATGGTGCTGTCGGGTGGCGGCGCGCTCGGCGCCTATCACGCCGGCGCCTATGCGGCGCTCGAAAATTGCGGGGTCAGGCCGAACTGGATCGCCGGCACGGCGATCGGCGCCGTCAATGCCGCGATCATCGCCGGCAATTTGCCGCACGAGCGGATCTTCCGGCTGCGTCAATTCTGGCAGGAGCTGAGCCGGCGTGTCGCGACCCACCGCGACCGCGGGGTGCGCCGCAAGCTTGGCGATTGGCTGGCCGGCGGCAAGGCGGGCCGACCCGATTCGGCGAGTCGTGCGACGCGCGAACGGCCGATCGTCGGCCCTGGCGAACTGCGCGAGCTGATCGAGGCGGCGGTCGATTTCGAGCGCGTCAATTCCGGAGCGGTTCGGGTCGTGCTCGGCGCGGTCAACCTGGCGACCGGAGCGGAGACCTATTTCGACAACGATCGCCACGTGCTGGGCCCCGACCATGTGCTGGCGAGCACCGCGTTGCCCGGAATGGCGCCGACCCTGATCGACGATCAGCACTATGGCGGGAGCGCGGTTTCGGTCGCCGCGCTCGACGACGCTCGCCCGGCCGACACGCTGTGCTTTGTCATCGACGGCTACGATCCGGTCCCGGGCAAAGGCGGCGGGGCGAGCCGTTCGGCGCGCGAGATCGCGGCCTTGCGGCGCAACCACGATCTGCGCCGGATGATCGCGCTTCTGGGCGAGCGCGTCCCGGCCGCGCTGCGCGGCGACGCCGACATCAAGAAATGCCTCGCCGAGGCGAGCCTGGCGACGATGACGATCCTCCACCTCGTGCATGAGGGCGATGCCGACGAGCTGGCCGGCAGGATGGCGGATTTCTCGTCGGCATCGGTGCGCCGCCGCTGGCGCGCCGGGGAAAACGACGTGGCGACGAGCCTGGCGCACCCCTTATGGCTGGCGCCCCCGCCGCGCCGTCTCGGCGTCGTCGTGCACGAGCTGCGCGGCGGCGTCGCCGCCCCGCCGCGCTGAGGTCCGCCCAGCCTGCCGGGTCAAGCGCGCCGCCGAGGTCGATTTCGTCGATGACCTGACGGGCGCCTCGTTCCAGATCAAGAACCCGAACGCCGCCTCGTCCTGCCGCTGTGGCAACCCGTCTTCGATTTAGCGCCGCCGCCGCCCCGCTTTACAATTTCCGCGTATGCCCCGAAGCGGACCCTCGCGGGCGACCGACCGGACGGCCGGCTTGGGTGGAGAGCGCACCATGCCCGTCGGAGCAGATGACGCCTATGCTGCCACGCCGGACAATCGCCACGCCGCTATCAGCAACGCGGTGGCGGCAAGCGCACAAACAATGGCCGCCCCCGTTGGCACGTCCCAAACGGCAGAAGCCGCGAGGCCCAGGACGTAGCCTGCGAGTCCAGCCATATAGCCGAAGACAAGCCGATGTCGCGGCGTCGAGCCGCTCGCCGCAAGCGCCGGGATGATCAGCGAGGCGAAGACAAGAAAAACGCCGACGAGCTGGACCGATGCGGTAATGGTGATCGGGAACACCAGGTAGAACAACACGCGCTGGCGCCCAAGGTCGAAGAGGAAAACCGCAGCAAGCACGATCCCATACGTAACGGCAACCGGTAGGAGTTGGACGGGCTCGACCCAAAGAATCTGACCGACTAGCAAGTCCTTCAGATGCTCGGCGCCGTGCGGATTGGACGTCAGCAAGAGGATTTCGGCACTTGCCGCGAAAACGAACACGACGCCGATCACCGCCTCCTGGAGCGTCGCGAGGCGGCGTTCGGTCCACAGCAGGAAGAGCGCGCAGCCCAGCGCTGCGCTGACGGCGCTGATCTGCACCGACCAGCCGTGCGGCTCCCATCCCATGGCGTCGGCAGCGACGACACCGAGCCCCGCCACCTGGGCAGTGGCGAGGTCGATGAACACGATGCCGCGCTCCAGCACGAGCTGGCCCAACGGAACGTGGGTCGCCAGCACCAACAGCCCGGTGAGAAATGCCGGGAAGAGGATCATCAGGTCAACGCTTGACACCGGCGCCCCCCGCGAGCCCGACGGTCAGCCGCTCGACCGTATCGTCGAAAAGGCCGAACAGGTCTTTCGCCCGATCGGTGCCGCCAACGGTATAGGGCAGCATGATCGCCGGCACGCCGATGCGCTGAGCGACGAATTCCGAGCCGCGCGGGTCCTCATAGGCCGAATAGATGACGCCGCGCACGCCGCGCGCCGGCCATTCGGCGATGAGTTGCGCGAGAAATTGGCTGCCCGGCGGGATGCCCGGCTTGGGTTGGATCGTTCCGGCCTCGCGCAGGCCGAGCCACTCTTCAAGATAGAGCCAGCTCTTGTGGTAGGCGCCGATCGTGGCGCCGCGCAATGGCGCGGCTCGCTGTGTCCAGCGCTGGATTGCAGCGGTCCAGCGCCTCGCGAAATTCTGATGTCGGGATGCAAACAGCGCGGCGTTGGCCGGGTCCAACTGCGCCATCCTCTGCGCCAGCGCTGCGGCGATCGTCGCGATGTTGCGCGGATCGCTCTGGATGTGGGGATTGCCGGCGGCATGGATGTCGCCTTCGGCGCGGTCGAGCCGGGTCGGCACTTCGAGCAGGCGGACCTGTTGCGCCGCCTCGAAATAACCGGGGCTGCCAGGCAGGATTCGGGTGTTGGCGGCTTGCCGCAACAGCGCCGGCAGCCAGCCGATCTCCAGCTCCGCGCCGGTGCAGACTACCAGATCGGCAGAGCGCAGGCGCGCGATCAGCGATGGCCGCGCCTGGATCTGGTGCGGGTCCTGTCGCGCCGTCGTCGCGCTGAACGCGTCGACCTTGTCGCCGCCGAGTTCGACTGCGAGCGCGGCCCATTCGGGCTCGCAGGCGAAAACTTCCAAGGCTTCTGCGCCGGTTGGCCAGACCAGAGCGGCACAGCAGAACACCAGGCTTGCCGCCCGGGTCGATAAGCGGATCATCGGCGGCTCCTTTAAAAAAGGTGGGCGCCGTGGGCGCCGATGTTGATGATGTATTGCAGGATCCCCTGGTTATCCGGCGTGCCGCGCGACCAATCGCGGTTGTATTGCAGGCGGAAACGGCCGAACTCGCTGGAGTTGTATTCGAGCATCGCGCTCGCCCGGCGCGGCGTTATCCCCATGCTGTCGACGGTGCTGGCGGCGAGCAAGCCGGTCTGGCGGCTCCCGTTCACCTGATCATACCGGGTACCGATCCGCCAGCGCGGCATGAACTGGTAGACCGCCTGGGCGTAAAAGCCGGTCTGCCAGCCGGAATAGGAGCTGCTGTTGAATTGCCCATCGCTGTTATTCGCAAAGAACTCGCCTTGCAATTTGAAGTTGGTCTCGACCGGGTTACCATTCGGCGCCCATTTGTAGACGGCGTCGAATATTAATGTGTTGGTTCTGCCGTTGAAGATGTCGTCCGCGCCACCCGGAACCGGGGTAGTCCGATCACTCGCCCTGGCGCGCAGCCAGGATAGGCCGGTGCGGTAGCTGCTGCTCTCGGTGATATCGCCGCCGGTATGCGCGAACAGGCTTTGCGATCCGAAACCCACATTGGCTGCCCCGCCAGCGGGGAATGCGGCGCCGCGGAAAACCTCGCCGCCAAATTCGAGGAACTGCCTGGTCGGCGCCAGCCAACGCAGCTGGACCCCGTCGTCGTCATA
>DASYUS010000243.1:0-8175 GCA_036000945.1 Allostellaceae bacterium | reverse complement strand
GGCGGATGTTCGCCGCCGGCGATGCCTTCTACCCGCAGTTCGCAACGCACAATGCCCACACCCTCGCCGCGATCCTGGAGCTGGCCGGGACGCGGCGGGATTGGGAGTTTCAGCGGCTGCACGGCATGGGCGAGGCGCTCTATGCCGAGGTGGTCGGTCCCGGCAAGATGAACCTGCCCTGCCGGGTCTATGCCCCGGTCGGCAGCCACGAGGATCTGCTCGCCTATCTCGTGCGGCGGCTGCTGGAAAACGGCGCCAACACCTCGTTTGTCAATCGCATCGTCGACGAGAAGGAACCGGTCGACGACATCGTCGCCGACCCGATCGCGCTGTTGGCGAGCTTGCCGGAGAAGCCGCACCCGCGGATTCCCCTGCCGCGCGATCTGTTTCAGCCCGCGCGGCAGAATTCGGCAGGGCTCGACCTCGCCGACCCGAGCATCCTCGCCGAGCTGCAGAGCGAGCTGGCGCAGGCGGTCCGTCGGCCGTGGCTTGCCGCGCCGATCGTCGGCGGGATCGACCTCGCCGGAGCGGGATCGCCGGTATTCGATCCGAGCGACCGGCGGCGCCAGATCGGCGCCGTCGTGACCGCGCCGCCGGCGGCGGTCGAGGAGGCACTTGCCCGCGCCACATGCGCCGCGCCCGCCTGGGACCGAACCGCTGCCGAGGCGCGCGCCGCATTGCTGGAGCGCGCCGCCGATTTATACGAGCGCGACCGTGCCTTGTTGATGGCGCTGATCATCCGCGAGGGCGGCCGCACGATCCCGGCGGCGCTCTCGGAAGTCCGCGAAGCCTGCGATTACCTGCGCTACTACGCCGCCCGCGCGCGCGCCGATTTCGCCCGCTCGGAGCTTCTCCCCGGGCCGACCGGGGAGCGCAACGAATTGGCGCTCAATGGCCGCGGGGTCTTCGCCTGCATTTCGCCGTGGAACTTCCCGCTGGCGATCTTCACCGGGCAGATCGCCGCCGCGCTCGCCGCCGGCAACGCCGTCGTCGCCAAACCGGCAGAGCAGACCCCGCTGGTTGCCGCCGCCGCGGTGCGCCTGCTGCTCGCGGCCGGGATCCGGGCCGATGCACTCCACCTGCTGCCGGGAAGCGGGGAGAGCGTCGGCGGCGCGCTGGTCGCCGATCCGCGAATCGCCGGCGTTGCCTTCACCGGCTCGACCGAGACAGCGCGGGCGATCAACCTCGCACTCGCCCGGCGCGCGGGTCCGATCGTCCCGCTGATCGCAGAAACCGGCGGGCAGAACGCGATGATCGTCGATTCGTCGGCGCTCGCCGAGCAGGTTATCGGCGATGTCCTGATCTCCGCCTTCGACAGCTCCGGCCAGCGCTGCTCTTCCCTGCGACTCCTCTATCTCCAGGACGACGTCGCGGACCGCGTCATCGAAATGCTCACGGGCGCGATGGCCGAGCTGCGAATCGGCGATCCGGCATTGATCGCGACCGATATCGGCCCGGTCATCAACGATGAAGCACGACAGGCTCTGCAGCGCCACGCCGACCGCATGGGCCGCGAGGGCAAGCTCCTCCACGAATGCCGGCTGCCCCCGGCTGCCGAGCACGGTAGCTTTTTTGGGCCGCGCGCCTTCGAGATCGATTCGGCCTCCCGGCTGGATCGCGAGGTGTTCGGTCCGATCCTGCACGTGATCCGCTGGCCGGCCGGCCGGCTCGATGCCGTGCTCGATGAGATCGTCGCGACCGGCTATGCGCTGACCTTGGGCATTCACAGCCGAATCGACGACACGGCACGCCACATCCTGGCGCGCCTCGGCATCGGCAACAGCTACGTCAACCGCACCATGATCGGCGCCGTCGTCGGGGTGCAGCCGTTCGGCGGCGAGCGGCTCAGCGGCACCGGGCCAAAGGCCGGCGGGCCGCGCTATCTGCATCGCTTTGCCACCGAGCGCACGATATCGATCGACACCACCGCTGCCGGCGGCAACGCCACTCTCCTGTCGCTGGATGACGAGGCCGGTTGATTAGCCGGGCCTGCCAGCTTAGCCTTGCACGTGAGGTAGCCCAACCGAAGGCTATGGCTGCGTTCTCGCAAGGAATCTGGCTGTGTTGCGCAAATGTCTCGCCGGAATACACGCAATTCCGCCGATTTGCTGCCAAACTGTTGCATGAATGTCTCTGCTCGCCACGTTCTGCTCCGCAAGCTCGATTGACGGGCTTGGCGAGCCAAAAACCGTTTGCCAACGTAAAAGTGGATGGTAAACATGATGCAGCGGCGGCGGCCTAACCATCGTCGCGCGCGTATTGTGGCCGGAGGTAAGGGGATGAGAAATCGCTTTCTGCTTGGCGCCGGTGTCGCGCTTGTCATAGCGCTGAGCTGGGGCGGCGCACGGGCGCAGTTGATCGCGGCGCCGACTGGACCGGGGGCTTGGTATTTCGGCGGCGAAGGCGGCTGGACCATGCTCGACGACGCGACCCTTCGGGCGACCGGTGTTTCGGTCAATCAGACGCACGACGATGGCTTCAACATCGGTCTGCGCGCCGGCTACGAATGGGGACCGTGGCGCTTCGAAGAGGAATTCAGCTTCCGGCAAAACGGCATTGCCAGCGTCGCCGGTATCGGGACGACCGGTAACCGCAACACCTACGCGTTCATGACGAACGCGATCTACGACTTCAGCTTTGGCTGGCCGATTACGCCGCATCTCGGCGCCGGCATCGGCGTGGCTGGGCTGCGGGACGCCTGGGGGATCCCCGGAATCGGGACAATAGCCGCCTCCACCAGTTGGGAGTTCGCCTATCAGGGGATTGCCGGGGTGCGGTACAACATCAACCCCTCGCTGGCCTTCGACGTCGACTATCGCTACCTGGGTACGACCGATCCCAGTTTCCGCACGACGCCGGCGTTCGGTGCGATCCCCTACAAATCCGAGCATTCCTCGCATAGCATCGTGGCGAGCCTCAGCGTCCGGTTTGGCGCCGCGCCTCCAGTTGCCGCGCCGCCGGCGCCGCCGGCCGGGCCGCCGCTGGCGCGCAAGGTGTTCCTCGTCTTCTTCGATTGGGACAGGGATACGGTCACGCCGGAAGGCATGGCGATCCTGCAGCAGGCAGCCGCGGCGTTCCGCGCCGGTGGGCCGGTTACGATCCAGGTTACCGGCTACACCGACCGGTCGGGCTCGCCCGGGTACAACCAGCGGCTCTCCGAGCGGCGCGCCAACAACGTCGCCAACGCCATGACCCGGCTCGGCGTGCCGAGGCAGGCGATGGCGGTCAGCGGCCGCGGCGAGAACGACAACCGCGTGCCGACCGCAGACGGCGTGCGCGAGCCGCAGAACCGGCGCGTCGAGATCGTCTTCCCGTAAACGATCGCCCGTTGAGTAAGCCGGGGCCTGTAGAAAGGCCCCGGCGGCCTCCCTCACCGCCGCGCTCTGCGCGGCGGTTTTATTTGTTCGCGATCTCGCGGCTGCTTCCTTCGGAGCGTTGGCGGTTCTACGATCGATATATTTCCGCAGCACGACAGGTCGCCATGCCCGATTCTCCGCCGCTGCCACTGTCTCGCTTCACCGTGCTCGACCTGACGCGCGTCCGTGCCGGCCCCACTGCCGTCCGCCAGCTGGCCGACTGGGGCGCCAAGGTTATCAAGATCGAAGCGCCCCCCGGCCCCGGCGAAGGCATGGGCGGGCCGCGCCATGGTCCCGATTTCCAGAACCTCCACCGCAACAAGCGCAGCCTCACGCTCGACCTCAAGGCATCGGAGGGAATCGAGATCTTCCGCAAGCTGGTGCGCGCTGCCGACGTGCTGGTCGAAAACTATCGGCCCGACGTCAAAACCCGCCTCGGCATCGATTATGCCGCGCTGAAGCCGCTAAACCCCCGGCTGGTCTATGCCAGCATCTCGGGGTTCGGGCAGAGCGGTCCCTACCGCGATCGCCCGGGCTTCGACCAGATCGCCCAGGGCATGGGGGGCCTGATGTCGATCACCGGCCTGCCGGGCCAGGGGCCGGTCAGGGTCGGCATCCCGGTCGCCGATCTGTCAGCGGGGATTTTCTGCGCTCTCGGCATCCTCGTCGCCCTCTTGGAGCGCGAGGTTTCCGGCGAGGGCCAATGGGTCGAGAGTTCACTGCTCGCGGCGCAGATCGCAATGCTCGATTTCCAGGCGGCGCGCTGGCTGATCGCCCATGAGGTCCCCGAGCAGGCCGGCAACGACCATCCGACCAGCATCCCGACCGGCGTCTTCAAGACGCGCGACGGCCACATCAACATCGCCTCGGCCGGCGACGAGATCTTCCGCCGCCTGTGTCGCGCGCTCGACGCGCCGGAGCTCGCCGACCACCCGGATTATCGGACGGGCCGGCAGCGCTCGCAGAACCGACAGGCGCTCAACGCCGCGATCGAGGCGGTCACCAAACAGCGCGACAGCGCCGAATGGATCGACCGGTTCAACGAGGCCGGCGTGCCGTCGGGTCCGATCTACTCGATCGACCAGGTGTTCGCCGACCCGCAAGTCAAGCATCTCGGGATCGCGCAGCCGGTCGAGCATGCCGCGCTTGGCCGCATCGAACTGGTCGGCCAGGCGGTGACGCTGAGCCGCACGCCGAGCCGGCTCAGCGCCGCCAGCCCCGACCCCGGCGAGCACAGCGATGCAATCCTCGCCGAACTCGGCTACAGCGCCAGCGATATCACTGGGCTGCGCCAGCGCGGCGTCGTCTGAGGCCGAAACGCTGCTGGCAAATTCCGCCGACCGGTGCAACATAGTCCTGCGATGGCCATCACCGCGCTCGATACGCACCAGACAGTCAAGGACCTGACGGCAGCCGGCTTTAGCGATGCCCAGGCAGAGGCGCTGACCCACGCGCTTCGGCAGGTGCAACAAATCGACCTATCGGATTTGGCGACCAAGGCGGACGTCGCCGATGTGCGAAAGGAGATAACGGATCTGCGGCGGGAGATAAGAGCAGATCTGGCGCTTCTGCGTGCGGAGCTCGACGCCCGGATGGCCGAGCACAAGTCCGAGCTTATTCGCTGGGTCTTTGGCATCGCCTTTGCCCAGGCTGCGCTCGTCCTTGCCGTTCCGAAGCTGTTCCCGACCGGGCACCCCTGACCAAGCCTCAGGCCTGCAGGGTTGCGCGGCGGTCAAAGCGCTGTTGCAGCGCGTCGCCGAGCAGATTGGCGGCGATCACCGTCAGGAAGATCATCGCTCCGGGATAGATCGCCAAGAGCGGCGCCGAGTTGATCAGCTCCTGCGCATTGCTCAGCATGGTGCCCCAGCTGGCAAGCGGCGGCTGGATGCCGAGGCCGAGAAAGCTCAGCACCGATTCGAGGAGGATCACGTCGCCGACGGAGAGCGTCGTCGCGACGACGAGCGGTGCCAGCACATTGGGCAGGATGTGCAGCCGCAGAATATGCGGCACGCCGGCGCCGATACTGCGGGCGGCGCGGACGAAATCGCGGTTGCGGGTCACCAGCGTTGCGCTCCGCACCAACCGCGCCGCCGTTGTCCAGCCGACCAGGACGGCGAGCGCGACGATGCGCAGGAGGCTTATATCCTCCGACCGCGCGAGGAAAGCCGGCACGCCGAGCTTGTTCAGATCCAGCGCGGCCAGCACGATCAACAGCGGCAGCAGCGGCAGCGCGATGATCCCATCGGTGAGGCGCATCATCACGCGGTCGGTCCAGCCACCAAGATAGCCGGCGATAAGCCCGACCACCGTGCCGAGCGCCGCCGCCGCGAGTGCCGCCGCAATCCCGATCGCCAACGAAACGCGGCCGCCGGCGAGGAGCCGCAGCAGCAGATCGCGGCCCAACTCGTCGGTCCCCAAGGGGTGCAGCAGCGACGGCGCGGCAAACCGATCCAGCAGGTCAACTGTGTCGATGTCGATGCCGAGTGCCTTGCCGATCTGCGGTCCAGCAAAGGACATGGCCGCGATCACCGCGAGTAGCGCCAGCGGCCTTCTCACCGATAGGAGACCCGCGGGTCGAGCCAGCCATACGCCAGATCCGCGGCAAGATTGGCCAGCATCGTCGTAACGGCGGCGAGCAGCAGCGCCGCCAGCGCCAGGTTGTAGTCGTTGCCCATCACCGCATCGAAGATCAGCTTGCCCATGCCGGGATAGGCGAACATCGTCTCGGTGACCAGCGCACCCGAGACCAGCCCGCCGAACGACAGCGCCAGGATCGTCGTCACCGGAATGAGCGCGCTGCGCAGCGCGTGATGCAGGATGACGCGCACTTCGCTCGCGCCCTTGGCACGGGCAGTGCGGACATGGTCTTGGTCGAGGGCCTCGCGCATCGCCGCGCGGACATAGCGGGTGTAGCCGCCGGCGCTGGCCAAGGTCAGCGTCGCCACCGGCAGCACGAGGTGACGCAGGCGGTCGGCGAGATCACCGGCCCCGGCCGTAGCGATCCCACTGGCCGGCAGCCAGCCGAGCCCAGCGGCGAAGACGAGGATCAAAACCAGCGCCAGCCAGAAGGTCGGCATCGATACGCCGGCAAAGCAGAACAGGTTGATCGCGGCGTCGAGGCGCGAACTCGGCCGCTGCGCTGCCACCGTGCCGAGCACCAGCGCGAGAACCAGCGCCAGGACGAAGCTCGACCCCATCAGCACGAGGGAGTTGCCGAGCCGCGGCAGTAGCGCCGACCACACCGGGGCGCCAAACAGCCGCGAATATCCGAGATCTCCCAGGAGCGCCTGCCAGGCCCAGGCGAGATAGCGCGCGGCGAGCGGCTGGTCGATCCCGTAAACCGCCTTGAGCCGGGCCACATCGGCGGCACTCATGCGCGGATCCGCCTGGCGCATCAAGTCGATCGGATCGCCGGGCATCAGCCCGATCAGGGCATAGACAACGAATGAGAGCAGCACCAAAGTCGCCGCGATCTCGATCAGCCGGATGGCGGTGAAGCGGATCATCAGGTCACGGCGCCGCGCGGATTTGCGGGTGTCTCGCCGGCAAATACGGCCGGGACAAAGATGGTCCCTTGCCGGCAGATCACGGTTGCACGGTCCAATCGGTGACCCACAGCGTCGTCGGGTACTGGTTGCCGGTCGGGCGCACGCCGGCCAGCCATTTCGGCAGGATGAAAACCTCCGAGCGGAAATAGAGCGGCAGCGACGGCAACTCGGTGGCGTACAGACGCTGCACTTCGGCCCACAGCGTCTTGCGCCTGTCGGGATCGAGCTCGATTTCGAGCGCGTCGATCAGCCGGTCCATCTCGGCATTCGTGAAGCCGGTGGCGTTTTGACCGGCATACCCGTTGGCCGCTTCCGGGATCTCGCTCGAATGGAGGGTCGAGCGCGGAACGCTCTCCGGGGCGCTGATCCAGGCATACATCGCCATGTCGAAGCGGCGGTGCGGCACGGTTTCGCCAAACAGTACCCGGGCCGGCTCGTTCTTGATGCGGATGTCGACGCCGATCCGGCGCCATTGGCTCTGCAGGACCTGCTCGACCAGCTCGCGGGTGCGGTTGCCGGAGGTCGACATCAGCTCGAGCGAGAGGGTTTGCCCCTCGGCATTGCGGCGGATGCCGCCGGCCTGTACTTGCCAGCCGGCGGCGCCGAGCAAGGAAGCGGCGCGCGCCGGGTCGTAACGGTGTTTGGGCGTATCGGCGCTGTAGCCGGCGTCGAGCGGATTGACAAAGGTGTCGGCCACTTTCTGGCGACCGGCAAACAGCGAATTGCTGATCGCCTCGCGATCGAGGCCGAGGAGCAGCGCCTCGCGCACGCCCCGGTCGCCGAGAGCCGGCCGGTCGAGGTTGAGGTCGACATGCTCGTAGACCAGCCCCGGCTTGTAGATCATGCGATAGGCATCGCCGTGGCGCTTCTCGAAGGCGAGAGCCTCGTCGAGCGACAAGCCGAGCTCTCCGGCCACCATGTCGATCGTCCCCGACAGCAGATTGGCTTCGAGCGCCGCCGTGTTCTCGATTGCCCGCACCGTGATCCGCCGGAAATGACCGGGCTGGCCGGCCCAATGGCGGTTCGGCTCGAGCAGCACATAGGAGCCGCGCGCCACCTCGCTGACCCGATAGGGCCCGTTGTAGAGGCCGGGGTTGGTCGGCTCGGTGTTGTAGCGCGTCTTCACCCGGTACTGCGTCGGGTCGGCGAACGCCGCGCGCTCAACATGCTCCGGCAGCAGCACGAAATCGTTGATCGCGGCGTAGTCGAAGGTCAGCTTGTCGACGTGCAGCGTGAAGGTCTTGTCGTCCTTCGCATCGATGCTCGTGATG
>DASYUS010000242.1:0-1916 GCA_036000945.1 Allostellaceae bacterium | reverse complement strand
GCCCCCGGCCGATCGAGTGAGCGTTGAGTTTCTCAGGCGTCTATCAACGCTCGGACGCCGCCTTTGATCCAGATCAAGGGCAAGCTGCGCCGCAATCGGTTGGATGAGCGGTGTGGCGCGCCGACGCGCCGTCAGGAGATCGAGCGATGGGCGAGGTTATGCACGACGGCCCCGATTACGTCGCGTGCGCCCGCTCGCTCGGGCCTCGTCTCGCCGCAGCCGCAGACGAGATCGAACGCAACCGCGAATTGCCAGCGTCGATCGTGTCGGCGCTGATCGATAACGGGCTGTTCCGTCTGTTGCAGCCGCGCTCGCTCGGCGGCGCCGAACTCGACCCGATGAGCTACACGCGGGCGGTCGAGGAGATCGCCAGCCATGACGCCAGCACCGGCTGGTGCGTCGAGTAGGCGAACGGCTGCTCGATGGCGGCCGCCTTTCTCGATCCCGACATTGCGCAGGAAATTTTCGGGCCGCCGGACGGCATTGTCGCCTGGGGTCCGGTCGGGCCGGCCGAGCTCAAAATCGTCCCCGGCGGGTTCCGCCTCACCGGCGCCTGGAATTTTGCCAGCGGCAGCCATCACGCAAGCTGGCTCGGCGCCCATGTCGTGGTGCGCGGCCCCAACGACGCCCCGCTTTGCCGCAGCGACGGCGGCGAGATCCTGCGCACCTTGCTGTTCCCGAAGAGCCGGGCGACGATGACCGACATCTGGCGTGTCGTCGGCCTGCGCGGCACCGGCAGCGACCGCTATTCGGTGACCGATCTGTTCGTCCCCGAGCGCTATACTGTGTTACGCGACCCGCAGATCGCGCCGCGTCAAGGCGGCCGGCTCTACGCTTTCAGCAGCAGCAACCTCTACGCCTGCGGGGTTGCCGCGGTGGCGCTCGGCATAGCCCGCGGGATGGTGGCCGACTTCACCGACCTCGCGATAAAGAAGATGCCGCGCGGCGCCCACCAGCGGCTGTGCGAGAACCAGGTGATCCAGTCGCAGTTGGCGCAAGCCGAGGCCCGGTTGCGTTCGGCGCGCGCCTTCCTTTTGGGCGATCTGGCCGAAATCTGGCAGGCGGTCGGCCAAACCGGTGCTCTGACGCTTGAACAAAACACGATGATCCGCCTCGCGTCGACCTGGGCGATCCATCAGGCGCGCGAGGTCGTCAACACGCTCTATCACGGCGCTGGCGCGACGGCGATCTTCGACGATCGCCCGTTCGAGCGCCGCTTCCGCGACATGCATACCTGCTCGCAACAGGCCCAGGGGCGGCAGGCGCATTACGAGACGATCGGCCGGGTCCTGTTCGGCCTCGCCCCGGACACGGCGATGTTCGCGTTCTAGCGCGGACTCGACCCCGTAATCGTGCAGCAAACGCATGGGTTATATTACTTTTTCGCCCAAGTGGATTTGCCGCCGGCGACGCATGCTGCGACAGTGGTGAAAAGGCGAGATCGGTGCGGGGGGACGCTCGATGAAATATGACGTGGTGATCGTCGGCGGCGGAGCGGCCGGATGCGTCTTGGCCAGCCGGATGGCCGCCGACGCGCAGACCTCGGTGCTGCTGCTCGAAGCGGGGCCCGATTACCCCGATCCCTCCAACCACCTGCCGGACGACATCAAATTCGGCCACACCCGCTATGCCGAAGCCCTGGATTCGCCGCACAACTGGGCCTTACGCGGCACCATCACCGAGGAGCAGGGGGCAATCCACGTCGCCCAGGGCAAGGTGATCGGCGGCGGCTCGTCGATCAACGGCCAGGCGATGCAGCGCGGGTTCCCCGACGATTTCGAGTCGTGGGCGGCCCTCGGCAACGACGAGTGGGCGTATGACAAAGTGTTGCCGTACTTTCGCAGATCGGAGCACGATCTCGACATCCAGGACAATTATTGCCACGGCTCGGACGGACCGATCCCGGTCCGGCGCCG
>DASYUS010000241.1:0-1727 GCA_036000945.1 Allostellaceae bacterium | reverse complement strand
TGGCCGTCGACGATGAGGCGCGTGACCTCGTCGGTTTCGTAGGGCACGACCGGGTTCTCGACCAGTTCGCGCAGCGGCAGGTCGGCAAGCGTCCGCTGGGCGGCCACCCGTTCGGTCGCGTCGGCTGCGGCGATGCCGGCGAGAAGGTCGCCGGCGCGGCGCGGCGTCGCCCGGGCCAGCAGCGTCTTCACATCGGGAAAAGCGTAACGCGTGCCGCCGATCGTTTCCGCATATCCCACCGACGCGTCCTTTCGCCGATCGAGATCGGTTAGCCCCAGCGGCTTTGTACCACAACCGGAGCCGGCGCTATTAAGCGGTCGTCGGGGCGCTGTCGCTCGCGCTGCGAGTGTTACTGCGGCCAGGGAGGACCCGGTCATCGGCGAAACCAGTTGCGCCAGAATCGGTGATGTCGTCTTTTCTTGTCACCTCGGCGAAGGCCGATCTTCATCGTGAAGGGCGACCAGCATGAACGATCCGGTCGATGTGCTAATCATCGGCGCCGGCGCGTCCGGGGCGGCGGTGGCGTGGAGCCTCGCCGAGACGAAGATGCACATCCTCTGCCTCGAACAGGGCGGCTGGATGAACCCGGCAACCTTCCCCAGCACCGGGCGCGACTGGGAAGCGCGGTTTTTCGGCGACTACTCGCCCAGCCCCAACATCCGCGCCCGGCCCGAGGACTACCCGGTCAACGACGACAATTCGCCGATCAAGGTGGTGAACTTCAACGGCGTCGGCGGTGGCACCGTCATGTATACGGCGCATTTCCCGCGCCTGCACCCGTCAGACTTCCGGGTGAAGACCCTCGACGGCGTGGCGGAGGACTGGCCGGTCAATTACGCCACGCTGGCGCCGTTCTTCGAGGAGAACGACCGGATGATGGGGGTCTCCGGCCTCGCGGGCGACCCCGGCGTGCCGCCGCACCACCCGCCGATGCCGCCATTGCCGCTCGGCCGCTCCGGCACGATCCTGGGCACGGCGATGAACCGGCTCCGCTGGCACTGGTGGCCGTCCGACACCACCGTCGCGACCGTCGATTACGAGGGGCGGGCCAAGTGCATCAATCTCGGCCACTGCACGCCGGGCTGCGCGCAGGGCGCGAAGGCGTCGACCGACATCACCTATTGGCCGGCCGCGCAGCGCGCTGGGGTCGAATTGCGGACGCATTGCCGGGTGCGCGAGATCGCGACCGACGAGCACGGTATGGCGTCGGGCGTCGTCTATTACGACGCGGACGGGATCGAGCAGTTTCAGGCGGCCCATGTCGTCGTGCTCGCCTGCAACGGTGTCGGGACGCCGCGGCTGCTGCTCAATTCGGTCTCCGGGCATTTCCCTTATGGGCTCGCCAATTCCAGCGGCCTCGTCGGCAAAAACCTGATGTTTCACCCCTATGCCCAGGTCTACGGCTATGTCGACGCGCCAACCGACAGCAACCGCGCGCCGCCGACCTGCCTGTGGAGCAAGGAGTTCTACGAGACCGACGGGTCGCGCGGCTTTGTGCGCGGCTACACGTTCCAGTTCGGCCGCGGCGTCGGGCCGATCTCCGAGGCGGTGGCGAGCGAGGCGAAGGGCCTCATCCCCTGGGGGGGCGGCCATCACGCCGCCTTCCGCCGCCTCAACGGTCATCGCATCGGCCTGTCGGCGATCTGCGAGGATTTGCCGGAGGAATGCAACCGGGTCACGCTCGACCCCGTCCTCAAGGACAGCAACGGCATCCCGGCGCCGCGCAT
>DASYUS010000240.1:0-11034 GCA_036000945.1 Allostellaceae bacterium | reverse complement strand
GCTCGAGGGCTTCGCCACCCTAAAGCGCCTGGCGACCTCGCCGCAGCATGTCATCCCCGGCCACGACCCGCTGGTGATGCGCCGCTACCCGGTGGCCAAACCGGGGCTCGAAGGGATCGCGGTCAGGCTCGACGCCGAACCCTTGGTGTAGACCCGAAGACGAGCAGCCAGTCGCTGGCGACCCGCTCGCCGGTAAGCTGCGCCACAGTCGCGGCGTGCAGCCGGCCGTGGAGGTCGAGGGTGTGCGGCGGCCCGTAGATCGCGCCCAGCGTTGCCAGCAACCCGCCGGGATCGCGCGAGCGCGCGGCGTTGAACTCCAGAACGAGGATCGGCTTGTCGCGGCGCAGCGTCGCGAGCGCGCCCGCAACGATCGCCTCCTCGGCGCCCTCGGCATCGATCTTGATGAAATCGACTTGCTGCTGCGCCATCAGCGCGTCGATGCTCGCTTCGGCGACCCGGTAGAGGGTGCCGGCCTCCGGGTCGGCCGCCTCGGGCGCAGCGACGACCGCGGCATTCTTCGGCTCGCGGTGCGGCACGTAAAGCAGCGCCTCGCCGCCATCGCTCACCCCGGCGGCGGCTTCGACGACCGTCGTGCGATCGTCATATCCGTTGAGCCGGATCGAGCGGCGCAGCATCGCCGCGGTCGGGGGCGCGGGCTCGATCGCGTAGACATGGCCGCGGTCGCCGACCAGGGCGCCAAGGAGGATCGTGTAGTAGCCGAGATTGGCGCCGACATCGATCGCCGCCATGCCCGGACGCACGGTGCGGGCCATGTACATCGTCAGGCCGAGTTCCCAGAAGCCGTCGAGCAGCAGGTGGGCGCCGAGGCCCTGGTCGCGCGTGTCGACAAAGAGCTTGTAACGCCCGAGGATGCGGCACAGCGCCTCGTTGTCGCCGAGACGGACCGGCTGGGCGCGGGCCCTGCACAGCGCTTCGAGCGAACGCTTCGAGCGGTAGGCGAACTCGCCGATGTCGAGCCGGTCAAGCCGGCCCGTGGTGCGGAGCGGCAGCGACACCGCCGATTTCAGGAGCGCGCGCGCCCATCTCATCCGCCGGCGACGCCGGCCGCCGCGGCGAGGCGGACAAGCGCGTCGCGGCCTTTCAGCATGTCGTCGAGCGAGCCGAACGCGTTCATGTAATGGCCGTGAAACCCGTTCTCCTCGACGCGCCGGAACATATCGGCGAAATCGAGGTCGCCGGCGCCGGGCGCGAGGTGGACCTCGTCGCCGTTGCGCCAGCAATCGGCGAGCCGCACCTCCTCGACCCGGGCCATGTCGAGCGCCTCGACAAAGCCGGCGACCCCCTCCGGCACGAGATGCGCGTGGTTGACCGTGAATGACAGCCGGAACGCCGGCGACTGGATGCGCTCGAAATAAAACCGCCACTCCTCGACGGTGTGCGCGAGGTAATGCACCTCGGCCGAAGCGGGCTCCTTGTTGAGGTTTTCGAGGAGGATCAGCGCTCGCTTCGGCTCGGCGTAGCGGGCGATGCGCTGCAGCCGTGCGAGGCCGGCCCGCATGCGCTCTTCGATGTCGGAGGTGAAGTGAAACCCGGCATGCACGACGATCCACTCGGCGCCGAGCATCCGGGCGGCGTCGACATAGGCTTCGAGGTAGCGCTCGACCGCATCGCCGACATGGGGGGCGTATTCCGCGACATTGACCGCCGACGAGGTATGCAGGCCGAGATGGACCCCATGCCGCTCGCAGCGCTGTCGCAGCGCCGCCGCACGCGGCGCGTCGATCGTCGACAGCGCATTGGCTCCGGTATCAAGCTGGACATCGACAAAGTGCACGTCGTGCGCCGCCGCCCAGGTCACGGCGTCCTCCAGCGGCAGCTTGCGCCCGACATCGACGCCGATGCGGTCATAAAGGCTCATCGCGCAAGTTCACCCGTAATGGTCGATATAGCTGCGGATATAATTCTCCCAGGTGATCTCCCGGCCGCGGTTGAGGTAATGGGTGCCGTCGTGGATCCATTTGACTCCGAGATCGCGCGCCACCTTGGGGTGGATCGGCACCTGCGGGTTGCGCAGCGACGCGTCGACGCTCTCGGTCAGCGCAATCGGTTCGCTGACGCCGACCGCCTTGGCGACGAATTGCATCATCAGGCTGAACACCTCCCAATTGGGCCGCACCGTCGTGTGGAACAGCCGGCGTTCCCTGAAATTCTCCAGGATGAAGCCGCCGATCGCGACGGCGAATTTCTGGTCCATCGCTTCGAGGCGGCGAACCTCCAGTTGATGCAGCCGGCGATAATTGACGATGCCGGGCAACCCCTCGGGCAGTGCCAGTGCCCGGTAAGCGGCAAAGCGGGCTTCCCGGTCGGGAATTTCCTTGCGCAGCCGGCCGAGCAGCCCGTCGAGATAGGGGAACGCGAGGTTCGGCGCTTCCTGTTCGAAGGCCGCCCGGTCGCCCGGGCCGTTCCACGCGTCGAACGGCCACAGCGAGGCGAACCGCACCAGCGGAAACCGGTGCACCTCCGCGCCCGGCCGCACGCAATGCCGCAGCGGAAACTGGTCCCACAGGCCAATGTCCTGAATGAGGAGAACATCGCAGGCTTCGAGATCCCGCGCGGCGAATTGGTGCAGGTTTTTTTGCAGCTGGACGAAGTGGTATCTGGCGTCGAACCGCCGGTTCAGCGACTCGATCTGGGCAAACCCCTGGCGCAGCGTTTCCGACTGGCAGTTGCCGATAATGACGATCCGGCGGCGGCCCGACGGGCGCAGGTTCGGGGCGGCGCACACCGGCGACGCCGCCTCAGCATCGAGCTTCACGATATCGACCGAGCGGATGTCGAGTGCGGCGTTGCCCAGATGGCGGAGCCGGATGTCGAACGGCGCATCGGCGCCCGCTTCGAGCGCCATTTCGCTCGGCACCGCGAAATCGACCGCTATCGGGCCGGCGGCAGCCTCCGCCGCGGTAATGTCGTGCTGCGCGAGCCGCATGCCATTGGTCTCGGGCCAGCGGGCCAGCGTCATCAGCCGGCGGCGGCTGCGCCAGCGGCTTGCCCCCAGCACCTCGATCGCGAGCACCGGTTGGTCCGGCCAGTGCGGGCGCCCGGCGCGAATATCGAGCAGCACCCGGTAATGCCCGCCGGGCAGCCGCAGATAGGGCCACCCGCCAAACAGCAGAATGCCGGCCGGCTCGATGCGCCCGACCCTGACGCTCCCGTCATCGGCCCGCCTCCCGAGCCAGCTCTTGCGCAGCCGGCCGAGCAGCCGCCAGCGGCGCGGAGCCGGCGGCTGGTCCGGCGCCTGGGTTTCGAGGTCGATCTCGGTGGCAAGCAGGTCGGCGTTGCCCAGATGGAAAAAGCGAAACTCGAAGCGCCCCTCGTTTTCACTCTCCAGACTGTGCTCGGGCGACACCGTGAAATCGACCGATCCCATCCCGTCCGCCAGTTCCGCGACCGTGAAATCGCGCCATTCCTCCTGGAAACGGCTCAGCACGATGACCTCGACGCCGAGCACCGGTTGTGCTGTCAAGCGCGGCGTCCCGGCGCGGCAGCGAAACCTCAGGCGGTAGCGGCCTTGCGGCAGATGCAAATAGGGCCCGTAGAGAAAGCACCCCGCCGGATCGCCGCGGCGGACTGCGACCGAGCCGTCGGCCGCTCGCACGCCGATCGTGGCGCTTTCCATTCGCTGGATGAGATGGAAGCGCGATCGGGTAGCGTCGCCGCCGCCCGACGGTACGATAGGCGGCGGTGCGGCAACGGCGATATCGTCAGGCATGGCGGCCGTGACTGGTCTCCGCCACTGGTATTGTGAAACCTGCGACTTGACCCATTTCAGCCGCGACTGTAGCGTCCGCCGCGCTGCACTGGCAATAGAAGCGGTAGCGATAAAGTACCAGGACCACTAGCTGTTGTTGTTCCGATTGGCGTACGGCAGGGGCAGCCGAGGTCGCCGGGAGGGGTGGGGGTGCCGCCGGGCAATGTGACCGAAGCCGAGATCCGCGACTGGTGCATCGCCTACGTTACGCGCACCGTCGATGACCCGTCGATCGCCATCGGTCCGGATGTCACGTTTCCCCAGATGGGGCTCGATTCGGCGAGCTCGGCCTATTTCGTCGTCGAACTCGAGGAGTGGCTCGGCACCGAACTCGATCCGGAGGTGGTGTTCGATCATCCGACGATCGCCGAACTTGCCCACCATCTCTCAGCCCGGCCGGACGATAGGCACGATGTCGGCGGCTGACGGCGAGGCGTCCCTCCCCGCTTCCGTCGCCTCGCTCGCCGATCTGTTGCGGCATCGCGCCGCGGTGCAGCCGCATGACCGCGCCTATGTCGCACTCTCCGACCGCGGGCGCGAGGAGGCGGCGGTAACCTTCGCCGAGCTCGAGCGGCGGGCCGCGGTGCTGGCGCGACGGATCGCGGCGCGCGCCGCACCCGGCGAGCGGGCATTGCTGCTGTGTCCGACCGGCATCGATTTCATGGTCGGGTTTTTCGGCTGTGTCCTCGCCGGGGTCATCGCCGTCCCGATGATGCTGCCGCGCCGGCAAAGCGCGCGCGACGCTAGCGCGGCCATCGTCGCCGACTGCACGCCTCGCCTTGCGCTCACCCTGCGCGCGCTGATCGATGGCGAGCGCGGCAACCTCGTCGAACGCATCGGCCCGCCCGGCCTCGAATTTCTGGCGATCGACGATCCCGAAACGGCGGACGAACCCGCCTCTGCTCCCGCTTCGGCCGGCGGCAATGGTCTTGCTTTCCTGCAATACACCTCGGGCTCGACCTCGGCGCCGAAGGGGGTGATGGTTAGCCACGCCAATCTTCTGGCCAATCTCGCGATGATCCGGACCGCGTTCGGCAATACGCGGCGCTCTACCTATGTCAGCTGGGTCCCGCTTTATCACGACATGGGGCTGATCGTTAACGCCCTACAGACGCTCTATCTCGGCGCGCCGTGCGTCCTGCTGGCGCCGGTCGCCTTCATCCAGCGTCCGCTCGTCTGGCTGCGGGCGATCAGCGACTATCGCGCCGAAGTCGCCGGCGGGCCCAATTTCGCCTTTGATCTGTGCGTGGACCGCTACCGCGCGGATCAGGCGGAGGGGATCGACCTGTCGGGGTGGCGACTCGCCTTCAGCGGCGCCGAGCCGGTGCGGGCCGAGACGATCCGGCGCTTCAGCAGGACCTTCGCGCCGCACGGCTTTGCCCCCGCGGCGATTTACCCCGCCTATGGCCTGGCGGAAGCCACCGTCTTGGCCTCGGCGGGAAAGCGCGGCGCCGGCCCGGTCATGCGCAGGCTGAGCCGCCGCGGGCTGCAGCAGCATCGCGCCGGGGCGCCGCTCGATGCCGACGATGGGCAAGTGGTGGTCGGGTGCGGGCGCGCTCTTCCCGGCGGGCGCATCGCGATCGTCGACCCCGAATGCCGCCGGCGCCTCCCCGCCGACGAGGTCGGCGAGATCTGGGTCGCCGGCCCCAATGTCGCCCGCGGCTATTGGGGCAATCCCGCGGCCGGTGACGGCGTATTCGACGCCGAGATCGACGGCGAAGCCGGCGCGGCCTGGCTGCGCACCGGCGATCTCGGCTTTCTCGACGCGACCGGCGAATTGTTCATCACCGGCCGGATCAAGGAGATTGTGATCATCCGCGGCGCCAACCATTACCCGCAGGACATCGAGGATACTGTCCAGCGCTGTCATCCGGCGCTGCGGCAGAACGGCGGCGCCGCGTTCACCATTCTCGACAGCGAACAGGCGGAGCGGCTCGTCGTCGTCCAGGAGGTCGAGCGCACCCAGCGCCACCGCATCATGGCCGACGACATCATCGGCCGGATTCGCGAGGCGCTCGTCAACGAGCACGAGATCGCGCCGCACCAGATCATGCTGTTGCGGCCGGGAGCGTTGCCGAAGACCACGAGCGGCAAGATCCAGCGAGCGTTAAGCCGCCAGCTGTGGCTGGCGGGCTCGCTCGACCGGCTGTGAGGAGCGCGTCATGCCCCCTCCACCATGCTTCGCATGGTCCCCCTCCCCCGCATTGCGGGGGAGGAACCATCTGGCATCAGCGTGATCCTCCCCCGCAAAGCGGGGGAGGTGGCGAGCGCAGCGAGGCGGAGGGGGCGGATTCGCGCTTTCGCCGGAAGAACGGATAAACTATCGGTTACGACATGCCGATGAGGTTGCTTGTGGGACCCGTGCTGCGCCTTATCCTGCTCGCCATTGCGGTGGCGCTGCCGGCTGCCTGCGTCGCGCCGGAGGGGCCGGGCAGCCCGTTCGCCGGCCCCTGGACGACGGCCGAGCGTCATCAGATCGCGTTTCGCGACAATACCGTCGTGGTCAACCCGGCGGATCCGAAGCCGATGGCGATGGCGGCCAACTCCTGCGCCGGCGCGTTCCGCTTCGGCTACGGCCGCAAGAGCCGCGACGCGCTGCTCGGGCTGATGCCAAAGCAGCCCGATCTGCGGAGCCGGCTCGCCACGTTGCTGGTGCAGCCCGACTATGCGGTCGCCGAGCTTACCTGCGGCGAAGGCGACAGCACCTACGTGCTGCTCGACGACCGCGATCTCGTGGTGATCCACCGCGACCGCGACATCGCCGGCATCGAGCGCTTGTCGCGGCTATAGCGGGGGCGGCGCCGCCCGATATGGAAGCCCGGCTGAAGAGCGGGTTGTGGGTCCAGGCGCTTATCCGCCGCTGCGACCGTGCCACGATCGGCGTCGCCGTGGTGAAACGAGGCGACGGCGACGCCGGCGCGATCCTGTTGAAGCTGAGCGGACGCGGCGAGGGCTGCACCGTGCTGGCGCAGGCCCGCCGGCCGGACGGTGCGCTCGTCTGGCTGCGCGCGACCGGCCCGGCGGCCGTGGCGGAGGCCGAGGCCGATGCCTATATCGCCCGCCAACGCAGCCGCGACCCCGATCTGTGGGTCATCGAGATCGAGAGCGGATCGCCCGAATCCGTGCTCGACGCGCCGATCGTGTCCTGACCCGTCCGGGGAGTGTTGATGACCGCCAAACCGCGCCCGCCCGCGCCGCCTCCCTCGCACCGCCCGACACATGCCGATGTCGAGATCCTTGCCGCCGAGACCGGCTTCGCCCGGCATCTGCGGGTCGAGATCGTGCGCTTCCGCCACCGCCTGTTCGCCGGCGGCTGGAGCGGCGAGCGGGTGTTCGACGTGGTCCGGCGCGGACCGGCGGTCGGGGTGCTGCTGTACGATCCCGAGCACGACAGCGTCGTGTTGATCGAGCAGTTCCGGGTGGCCGCTCTCTATGGCGGGCGCTCGCCGTGGCAGATCGAGGCGGTCGCGGGCCTCGTCGATTCCGATGAAACGGCCGAGGCGGTCGCCCTGCGCGAGGTGCGCGAGGAGAGCAATCTCGATCCCGTCGGTCCATTGGTGCCGATCCAGACCTTCCTGCCGGCGAGCGGCAGCTACGACGAGGCGGTCTCGCTGTTCTGCGGTCGGGTCGATTCGCGTGCCGCCGGCGGGGTCTATGGGCTGCCCGAGGAGCAGGAGGACATTCGCGTCATCATCAAGAGCATGAGCGAAATCGAGACGATGCTCGATGCCGGAGAGATCGACAGCGCCCACACGCTGATCTCTCTCTATTGGCTGCTGCGCCACCGCGACCGGCTGCGGCGGGAGTGGCTCGGCGCCTGAGCCGGTCGGGGGAAATTCCTTGCTAGCAGGGTATTTTCGCGAATACTCCTCGCCGCCAGCCCGAAATCTGCGGGTTTTTCGCCAAATTCCCGTGCGCGAGGCAGGGAGTTTGCGCCCCTCTTGCAGGGAATTTTTTGGGCGCTGCAAGGAATGGCAGCGAAATCGGGTTTTGCATCGACCATGTCCCCCGTGGGGGCCGTCGGGCACCGGCAGCGCGTATGATATTATGAGTGAATGAGAACAATTAACGAACATCAAAAATCAACCGTGCCCGCTTGCACCAACTGGTATATGATGGCGATATACGTGAATGATCGATTGGGCGCGGATCGAGGGGTTTGATTGGGACGACGGCAACGATCGCAAGAGCGTCGACAAGCACGGAGTCACTCAGGCCGAGGCGGAGCAGGTCTTCTTCAACGAGCCTCTGTTGGTCGCCGAGGATGTCAGGCATAGCGCTCGCGAGGTCCGGCTGCATGCCTTGGGCCGCACCGATGCCGGCCGCCTCCTCCACATCACGTTCACGCTGCGCCATGACGATACGCTGATCCGCGTGATCTCGGGCCGCCCGATGCATCGGAAGGAAACACAACGCTATGAGCAGGACAGCTAGCCCGCTCCCGGAATTTCGCGACGAGGCGGAGGAACGGCGCTTCTGGGAGACCCACGATTCGAGCCTCTATGTCGACTGGAGCACCGCCGAGCGCGTGCGGCTGCCCAATCTGAAACCGTCGACGCGGTCGATCTCGTTGCGCCTGCCGGTGGCGCTGTTGGAACGCATCAAAATTGCCGCCAACAAGCGCGATGTTCCCTACCAGTCGCTGATCAAAACCTGGTTGGCCGAAAAGGCCGATTCCCGCTGACGCTCGCCCGTTATTCAGTAAGCTGTCACCGCAATCGCAGAACGAGTAAACTGTTACCGTAATCCGGAAAGATCGACAGCGCGCACATGCTGATCTGCCACTATTGGCTGGTGCGCCACCGCGAGCGGCTGTGGCTGGGCGGTGACTAAATCGCTTCATCCGTGGCCCAAAACACGTCAATCGCCTCGTCCGCCATGCCGGCGCATGTCCTCGATCCAGCGTCCGCGCTTCTTGTCGTCGGCAAAGGCAAGCCCGTAAAGGCTCTCGCGGATCGGCTTCATGCCGGCGAAGCGCAACATGCTGCACTCAAAACCGCGCACGCCGTATGCGCCGAAGTACCAACGATAAAACAGGGCCGGCATCCCCATTGTGACAACAATCCGCGCCGAGCGGCCAACGAGGAGTCGTTTCGGAAAACGGGAAGCGTCTCGGCCGCCGGCCGCGTCCGTCGCGTATCCCATGGCGAAGCCAGGGCGAAAAATGTGTTCGAGAAAGCCTTTCAAGAGCGCCGGCATCGTTCCATGCCAGAGCGGGAACAGAAACACCCAGTGCTGCGCCCAGCGCATGTCGTCCTGCGGTTGCATCAGCGCGGCAGGTACCGGTCCGGTCTCGAAATCCGCCTGTGTCCGCAATAGCGGAAATTCGAGGCTTGCGACCTCGATACGCCGCACCTCGTGCCCGGCTGCAGTGGCGCCGACGGCATAGGCGTCCGCCAACGCGTGCAGTAGGTGGCGTCCGGCCGGATCGGGGTGCCCCTGAATGATGGCGATGCGCTTCGGCATGGCCGGGAGCCACCTCGGTGCTCACGTCGCCTTTTTGAAATGCCGCGACAGCGCCAGCCCCTGGCGCTGGTAGGACGAGCCGATCTGGCTGCCGTAGAGCCGGTCGGGCCGAGCGATCAGCCGTTCGTAGACGAGCCGGCCGATAATCTGGCCGTGGTCGATCAGAAACGGCACCTCGTGCGAGCGCACTTCGAGGACGGCGCGGCTGCCCGCCCCGCCGGTCTCGGCCATGCCGAAGCCGGGATCGAAAAAGCCTGCGTAATGCACGCGGAATTCGCCGACCAGCGTGTCGTAAGCCAGCATCTCGGCCGCCTGGTCGGGCGGCACGGCGACCGGTTCGCGCGACGCCAGGATGTAGAAATCGGCCGGGTCCAGGATGATCCCTTCACCGCGATGGGTGAACACCGGGTCCCAGAAATCGCCGACATCGTAATAATCGATGCGGTCGACATCGATGACCGGGGCATGCCGTTTCGCCTTGTAGCCGACAAAACCGGCGCGGTCGGTGCCGACTACGTCGACGGTGACGGCGAGCCCCCCTTCGAGCAACTCGCGCTGGATCGGGAACCCCGGCGGCACAACGTTGAAGCCGATCTCTTCGTGCAGCCGGCGCAGCGCGGCATTGCTCGACGTCGGCCGGCCGCGCCGCACGCGCAGCTGCACGAGGCGCGAGCCCTTGCGGACCCTGACGCTGAACGACCGGGGCGACAGCTCGGCATACAGCGGCCCGGCGTAATTCGAGCGGATCTGGTCGAACTCGGTGCCGTGATCGGTGATCACCCGCGCGAAGATGTTGAGCCGGCCGGTCGAGCTTTTCGGGTTGGCCGAGCCCGAGGTGCGGTAGCGCAGCGCGACATGCTCCAACAGCGGGACGATGTAGATGCAATCGCGTTCGAGGACGGCGCCCTCGTGCAAGTCGAGCGTGTGCAATGTCAGGAGGCGCAGCCCCTCGGTCACCGTGCGCTCGCGGCCGGGAAGAAAGCTCGCACGAACGCGGTGGGCGACGCCGCCGAGCCGCAGATCGAGGCTGGCGGGCTGGATCTGATCGTCCTCGATCGGTTCGAGCGAACGGATCTCGCGGGTGCGCTCGATCGCGTCGCGCAGCAGCTGCGACGGCAGGATCCCGGTGGCGCGCTCGAGCTCTCTCGGCTCGGGCGGGGGAAACAGCTCCCCTGTCGAACCCTCGGGCTCGGGCATCGGGAACAGCGCGCTCGCCTGCGCCTCGGTCATCCGGCGGGGTCCTCCAAATCACGCGAACATATTTCACAATAACGCGGCGATCCAAGAGGCCGCCGTCTCCCGACAGCGGATCGCATTTTAAGGCCCTCCCCCTCGATGGCAGGGCTATCGCATATGAGTGAAGAGGCGGAGGAGGTCTTGATCGGCCCACCTTGCCTTGAGTCGTTTGTGGCTGAGGGGGATGTTTTCAGGATCGGCTCTGAGGACGTTGAGCGCCAGTCGGCGAAGTATGGCGTGGTTTGCCGGTGCGTTGTTGTTGCGGCCTCGGATCTGGTCTTCGCCGAAGAGGACGTCGAGTTGCCAGTGCAGGTCATTCTCGATGCTCCAGTGGCGCCGGACGGTGGCGAGCAGTTGCTCCGGGGTCATCCGGCGCGACAGGGCGAAGCAGCGCCGCTGATGGGTGGTCTTGCCGTCGAGGATGCGCCAGCTCTCGACCCGGCCGACGGCGACAAGATCGACCAGGGCGTTGTTGCCGGGCGGTTGGGTGAAGGGCACGAGGAAGGCGCGGCGCACCTCGCGGCGACCGTGCGCGCGCTCCTCGGTCTGATGGCGTTTGGTGC
>DASYUS010000239.1:0-2240 GCA_036000945.1 Allostellaceae bacterium | reverse complement strand
TCCCGGCAAACCTCAATTTAATGGGGGCACGGTATCGCGGTCGCGGCGGGCGTTCATTGACCTGGATCAACCGCCGGCCGTGGCGAGACCAGGCAGAGGCGTATGCGGTCGGCAGCGTCGCCGCTCGGCGATCGCCGGAATTTTCCCGGAGGGGTAGGCGCGCAATGGCAGCCAGCGAAACCGCGGTTCACGATCACGGTCCGCATGATCATGGCGCGGCGGCGCCGGGCATGGCGAAGGACCCGGTCTGCGGCATGAGCGTCGATCCGGCGACGGCGCGCTACCACACCGAATACGCCGGCAAAGAATATTTCTTTTGCGGGGCGCGTTGCCTGGAGCGGTTCAGCGCCGAGCCGCAAGGTTTCGTCGGCGCGGTCAAGCCGGCAGTGCCGTCCGGGACGGGCCTGTGGACCTGCCCGATGCATCCGCAGATCGTTCGCGACAAGCCCGGCTCCTGCCCGATCTGCGGCATGGCGCTGGAACCGATGACGCCGACCGCGGGAGAGGCCGACAACCCCGAGCTTCGCGACATGACCCGGCGGTTCTGGGTTGGGGTGGTGCTGTCAACCCCGCTCCTGGCGATGGCGATGGCCGACCATTTCGCCAAGCCTGCACTCGATGCGCTGATCGCACCTCGGCTTGCGGCATGGGTCGGGCTCGTTCTCGGCACCCCGGCGGTGCTGTGGGGCGGCTGGCCGTTTTTCGTGCGCGGCTGGCAGTCGCTGGTCAACCGCTCGCTCAACATGTTCACGCTGATCGCCCTCGGTACCGGCGTCGCCTATCTCTACAGCCTCGTCGCGGCGCTGCTGCCGGACATCTTCCCGGCGTCGTTCCGCGATCCGATGGGCGGCGTCCCGCTCTATTTCGAGGCGGCCGCGGTGATCACGACGCTGGTGTTGCTTGGCCAGGTGCTCGAATTGCGCGCGCGGTCGCAGACCAGCGGTGCGATCCGCGCGCTGCTCGACCTGGCGCCGAAGCGCGCGCGCCTCGTCAAGGACGACGGCGGCGAGGAGGACATCGCGCTCGAAGCGGTCGTGCCCGGCCAGCGCCTGCGGGTGCGCCCGGGCGAGAAGGTGCCGGTCGACGGCGTCGTCATCGAGGGCCACAGCAGCGTCGACGAATCGATGATCACTGGCGAGCCGCTGCCGGCCGAGAAATCGCCGGGCGACAAGGTGACCGGCGCGACCGTCAACACCACCGGCGGCTTTGTCATGCGCGCCGAACGGGTCGGCAGCGACACCCTGTTGGCACAGATCGTCCACATGGTCGCCGAGGCGCAGCGCTCGCGCGCACCGATCCAAAAGCTCGCGGATACCGTCTCCGGCTGGTTCGTGCCGGCGGTCGTCGTCATCGCCATCGCGGCGTTCATCGCCTGGTCGCTGTTCGGTCCGCCGCCGGCGATGGGCTTTGCGCTGCTCAACGCCGTCGCGGTGCTGATCATCGCCTGCCCGTGCGCGCTCGGCCTGGCGACCCCGATGTCGATTATGGTCGGTACCGGGCGCGGCGCCCAGGCGGGGGTGCTCGTCAAGAACGCCGAAGCGCTCGAATTGATGGAGAAGATCGATACGCTGGTCGTCGACAAGACCGGCACCCTGACCGAGGGCAGACCGCAGCTCAGCCGGGTGATCACGCTCGACGGGATCGCCGAGGACGAGCTGTTGCGCCTCGCCGCGAGCCTCGAACGCGCCAGCGAGCACCCGCTGGCGGCGGCGATCGTCAGAGGCGCCGAGGCGCGCAGTCTCGCGCTCGCCGCCCCGGCCGATTTCAAGAGCGAGACCGGCAAGGGCGCGGTGGGTTCGGTCGGGGGCAAGGCGGTTGCCGTCGGCAACGCCGCGCTGTTTGCCGGGCTGGGCATCGATCCGGGCGCCCTCGCGGAACGCGCCGACCCGTTGCGCTGCGAGGGCGAGGGCGTCGTGCTGGTGGCGATCGACGGCAAGCCGGCCGGCCTCGTTGCGGTTGCCGACCCGATCAAGGACAGCGCCAGGGTGGCGCTCGCCGAGCTGCACGACGAGGGGATCCGCGTCGTCATGCTGACCGGCGACAGCCGCACCACAGCCGAAGCCGTGGCGCGCCGGCTCGGCATCGACGAGGTCATTGCCGAGGTGCTGCCTGACCAGAAGGCCGCCGCGATCAAGCGGCTGCAGGATGAGGGGCGGTTCGTCGGCATGGCCGGCGACGGGATCAACGACGCCCCGGCCCTGGCCCAGGCGCAGATCGGCATCGCCATGGGGACGGGTGCC
>DASYUS010000238.1:0-5943 GCA_036000945.1 Allostellaceae bacterium | reverse complement strand
GTTGAGCAGGCGGACGATGACGTCGAACGAGTCGTACATCATCTGGCGCTGGTCGTCGGGGTCGATGCCGATCTTGAGGGCATCGTGGACGAGGGCGCCGGGGCCGACCCCGAACATCGCCCGGCCGCGCGTCATGTGGTCGAGCTGGACCATGCGGTCGGCCAGCATGAACGGGTTGTGGTAGGGCAACGACACGACCCCGGTGCCGCGCCGGATGTGGCGGGTGCGCTCGGCCGCCGCGGCGATGAACATCTCGGGGCACGCGATCAATTCGAACCCGCCGGAATGATGCTCGCCGATCCACGCCTCGTGGTAGCCGAGCCGGTCGAGGTGCTGCAACAGCTCCATGTCGCGCTCGATCGACAGCGTCGGGTTCTCGTCGTGATTGTGAAACGGCGCCAGAAAGATGCCGCTTCGCAGATAGGGTTCGCTCATTGTCGCGCCGCCTTGCCGGTGGGCCGGGGCCGGACCCCGCTGCCGTCAATGTCGCGATTGCCCCCGGCCGCGGCAAGCGATTTCCCAAGAGGAGCAGTAGAGCGGGAGGGCACACGGCTTGACATATAATGTAGGGGATTATATGTCGGCGTGGTGATCCGATCGTTCAAAGACAGGCGCACCGCGGCGCTCTTCCGGGGCGAAACCGTAGCTGCATTCCAGGCGATCGAGAAGGTGGCGCATCGCAAGCTCGACATGCTCGATGGAGCAACCCGACTCACGGATCTGGCGGCACCGCCCGGTAACCGCCTCGAAGCGCTCAAGAGCGACCGGGAGGGCCAGCACAGCATCCGAATCAATGACCAATGGCGCCTCTGTTTCGTGTGGCGCGATGGCGGCGCCGAAATGGTCGAGATCGTCGATTACCATTGAGGATCAGAAAAATGGCACGCATCCGCACCCATCCCGGCGAGGTTCTCCGCGAGGAGTTTTTGACGCCGCTCGGCCTTTCGGCCAATGCGCTGGCGCTGGCGCTGCGGGTTCCGGCAACCCGGATCGGCGATATTCTGCGTGCCGACAAGCCGCGCGCGATCTCTGCGGACACCGCAATCCGCCTCGCCCGCTACTTCGGTACTTCGCCGGAATTCTGGCTCAACCTGCAATCGGCCTATGATCTGTCGCGTGCCCTCGCCGAGCGCGGGGCGGCGATCGAGCGCGACGTCCGGCCACGCGAGGACAAGGCGGCATAGCGCTACTTGAAGCTGTCGTAGGCCGCTCGCCAGCCCATCATGCCGGCCATGCCCGCGGCGGTCGCCGCCACGGCGAGGCCGCAGCCGATGCCAGCGGAGCTGGCGAGAACCGCGGCCGAGGCGGGGCCGGCCGCCACCGCCGCCACGCCGCCGATAAACACTCCCGCCGCGCAGGCGCCCGCCATCATCTCGCCCATCGTCTCGCCGGTCATCACCATCGCCATGCCGCCGCCCATGCTGCCCTGCGACCCGCCCGGCATCGGCGCCATCATCCCCGGCATCGCCGGTATCTGCGCCATCTGCGGCATGCCCCCCCTGAACTGCGCATCGCGCAGGGCCGGCCTCTCACTCGACTCGATGACGCTCTGTGCCCCCGCCGGCAAGCCGGGGGCGACCAGCGCGCCGCACAGCGCCAGGCGGAGAAGCACGGGCCAACGCCGGTGACGGCTGCGATCGGTCATGCGGCCGAGCGGCATCGCGCAATGTCCTCCGTCTCCCGGCGAATTCCGCGGCAGCTTCCCAGATGCGCGCCGGGATCACCACCGGCGATTCATCGCACGCCTACCGGGCGGCGATGATTCCCGCTAAGCTCGATCGAATTCACCCACCTGGATATGCCCGACATGCCCCTTTCGCCTTCGTCCCAAGTCATCTCCGAGCTTGCCCCGACCGGCGTTCTGCGCGCCGCGATCAACATGGGCAATTTCCTCCTGGTCACCGGCAAGACGCCGTCGGGCGACCCGTCGGGCGTCTCCGCCGACATCGCGGCGGCGATCGCCGCCCGGCTCGGGGTGCCGGTCAAATACCTGCCCTATGCGCGGCCCGGCGAGATTGCCGACGATGCCGAGAAGGGCCTTTGGGACATCGGCAATATCGGCGCCGAGCCGCAGCGCGCCGCCGTCATCAACTTCACCGCCGCCTATTGCGAGATCGAGGCGACCTACCTGGTGCCGGCCGGCTCGCCGATCACCAACGTCGGCGAGGTCGATCAGCCGGGACGGCGTTGCGCCGTGACTGCCCGCAGCGCCTACGGCCTCTGGCTCGAAAACAACTACAAGCAGGGCCAGCTCTTGCAGTTCAACAGCGCCGACGAGGCGATCAAGGCGTTCGTCGACCAGAAGATGGACGCCTATGCCGGGCTGCGGCCAGGGCTCATCGATGTCGCCGCGAAGATCCCCGGTTCGCGCATCCTCGACGGCCAGTTCACCGCGGTGCAGCAGGCGGTCGGCACGCCGAAGAAGAACGCCGCCGGTTTCGCCTTCCTTCGCGATTTCGTCGAGGAGGCGAAACGGAGCGGCCTCGTCGCCAGCCTGATCGAGCGCCACGGCGTCACCGGCCGCCTCTCGGTCGCGCCGCCGGCGTAACGAATAGCCGTCATTGCGAGGAGCGCAGCGACGAAGCAATCTCGCGCGGAGTCGCTCCGGCCATCGAGATTGCTTCGCTACACTCGCAATGACATCGGTTGATGGGAGAGGGTCATGAAGGCAGCCTATCTGACGGGCCATGGGGGGGTTGAAAAATTCGTCTACGGGGACATGCCGGACCCGGTCGCCGGGCCGGGCGAGGTCGTCGTCGACATCCATGCCGCCAGCGTCAATGCGGCCGACTACAAGGTGCGGCTCGGCAGCTACAACTCGACCCTGAAATTCCCGTACGTCCTCGGCCGCGACTTTTCCGGCATCGTCGCCTCGCGGGCCGCCGATGTGACCGATCTCGCGATCGGCGATGCGGTGTTCGGCGTCTGCGACGCCGGGATCGAGGGCGCTTACGCCGAGAAGATCGCGATTCCGGCGGCGCTTGTCGCCAAGAAGCCCGAGGCTCTCGGCGATGCCGAGGCCGCGGCGATGGCGCTGACCAGCCTCACGGCGATCTGGGCCTTGGAAGACACCGCGCGCCTTAAGAAGGGCGAAACCATCCTGATCCAGGGCGGCGCCGGCGGGGTTGCCGGGTTCGCCATCCAGCTGGCGAAGCACCTCGGCGCCACCGTGATCACGACGGCGAGCGCGCGCAACCACGACTACGTCAAGAGCCTCGGCGCCGACCGGGTGATCGACTACGGCAAGGAGGATTTCACCAAACTCGCCGGGCCGTGCGATGTGGTGTTCGACACCGTCGGCGGCGAGGTCCAGGTCCGCTCATACGAGGTCTTGAAGCCCGGCGGGCGCCTGGTCTGGATCGCCGCGGCGCCGGCCGGCTTCACCCCCAGCCGCACCGACGTTCAGGTGCTGCGCCCGCGCGTCGCCCGCGACCGCGCCCATCTCGAACGGATGAAGGAGCTCTTGGCGGCGGGCGCGGTGTGGCCGCCGGCGATCACGCGCTATAAGCTTGCCGATGCGGCCGAAGCCCACCGCGTCAGCGAGGGTCGCCACCTGCAGGGCAAGCTGGTGTTGATGGCGCGCTGAATTGCTTAACCTTGTCATCCCTGCGAAAGCAGGGACTCAGGGCGCACGGGTAACGTGACTAGCCGTGGGCCCCCGCTTTCGCGGGGGCGACAAATTTGGGAGAAGGAGGAACTCATGGCCGGCAACGCAGAGTTGATCATCGAGCTCGACCGGAAGCGGATGACCGCGATGGCGGAAAAAGACATCGCGACACTGAACGAGGTGATCGCCGACGACTTGGTCTACACGCATTCCTCGGCCCGGCTCGACACCAAGCAGAGCCTCATCGGCAACATGCAGTCGGGCAGCACGGTCTACACCTCGGTCGTGCCGTCGGACGTGAAGGCGCAGGATCTCGGCGACACGGTCGTCTTGACCGGCTCCTGCCGCATCGGCGTCAACGCCGGTGGGCGCCCCAACAATTTCGGCGTCCGCTTTACCGACGTCTACGCCAAGCGCGGCGGCCGCTGGCAAATGGTGACCTGGCAGTCGACGCGGCTCCCCGATTAATTGACGGCCACTCCGGCATGCGAAAACGCGCGAAGGAATAGGCGCGCCTCGGCGGATGACGGACTGAGGTCAACGTCGGCTGCCGGTGGCAAGCGCACGCCGCCCTTCTTGCCCGCCATCGGCATTTCCGCTAAACCCTCGCCCTCGTTCTGCGATCAGGAGCCGGGCGCGTAGCTCAGCGGGAGAGCACTACGTTGACATCGTAGGGGTCACTGGTTCAATCCCAGTCGCGCCCACCACTCCTTCAAAGGCGTAGACAGAACTCCGCAAATATTTCGCCGCGGTCTCGAGCGTCACTGCGCCGAGCAAACCTCCTCGTCCGGCATCGGCCGGTAGGCTCTGCCGAAAGCGCTCTGCTTCAGCCTATGATGCGGGAATATTGGCCGATGGCAGCCCCGCTCGTCGAGCGCGGGCTTGCCGACCCGGCGGACCGCGTTCTTTTCAGGGGGTGTCATGGCGTTCTGGACCGAACCGCAGATGGCCTCGATCGACAAGATGCTCAACCCGCGCTCCATCGCGATCGTCGGCGCGACGCCGCGGATGCAGTATGGCGGCCGGTTTCTGGCGGCGGCGCTGAAGGCCAAGGACCGGGTGCGGGTTTACGCCGTGAACCCGCGTTACGACGACATCATGGGGGTGAAATCCTACCCGAGCGTGACGAGCCTGCCGGAGGCCCCGGATGTGGTGGCGATCGTCGTGCCTTGGGACCAGGTGCTCGACGTCCTCCAGGAGAGCAGCGCCAAGGGGGCGGGATCGGCGATCGTCATCTCGGCGGGCTTTGCCGAGCGTGGCACCGGCGACCGGCGCGATTTGCAGCGGGAATTGGGCGAATTCGCCCGCGCCTCGGGCATGCGCATCAGCGGCCCCAACTGCCTAGGGCTGGCGAATGTCAAGGACGACATCTGGGCCACCGCGTCCTCGCGCGGGGCGGAAGGTCTGACGGGGCCGATCGGCCTCGTTTGCCAAAGCGGCGCGACGGCGTTCGGGCCGTTCCTGGTGCGGGCGGTGGAGAACGGCATCGGCTTCAGCTACATCATCTCGACCGGCAACGAGGCCGACCTCGACTTCACCGATTTCGCCCGCTATCTGCTGGACGATCCGGAGACGCGGGTCATCGCCGGCTTTGTCGAAGGCTTCAAGCGCGCCGACAAGTTTCTCGAAGTGGCAAAGCTCGCCGCCGAGCGCGGGAAGCCGATCGTCCTCATCAAGATCGGGCGTTCGGAGCTGGGCGCCCAGGCCGCACGCTCGCATACCGCGGCGCTGACCGGCGCCGATGCCCGGTACGATGCGATCTTTGCCCAATACGGGGTGATCCGGGTCCAGGATTACGACGAACTCCTGGAGGTCGCGCACCTGCTCGCCCACACGCCCAGGCCCCAGGCGCCCGGCATCGCAGTGGTCTCCCACTCGGGCGGCATCAGCTCCTTGACCGCCGACATGTGCGGTCAGGCCGGTCTCGATCTGCCGTCGCTGGGCGAGCCGGCGCGCGACGGCATCAACGGCATCCTGAAGGGCTTCGGGTGGGCAGCCAACCCTGCCGATGTGACCGGCTTCGCCAACAGCGAGTCGTTCCCGCAAATCATGGAGCATATGGTCAGCGATCCCCGAATGGGGACGCTCGTCGTGGCGAGCGCCGGGTCGGACGCCCAAGCTCAGCAGGTCATCCTCCAGCGCGACCGGACCGACAAGGGGGTGGTGTTCCTGTGGACCGGAAGCCGCGACGCCAAGGCCGGCCTGGCGCAGCTCAAAGCCGCCCGGATACCGATCTTCTACACGCCGGACAAGCTGGCCCGCGGCCTCAAGAGCCGCCTCGCCTATCACACCTGGCGCGAGCGTCGCCTCGCCGACGGCTTTGCCGCAGCCCCGCC
>DASYUS010000237.1:0-6584 GCA_036000945.1 Allostellaceae bacterium | reverse complement strand
AGCAGGGACCCACTCGTCAACCACTCCTTTGCCGCCGAGGTAGGTCTCTGCGTGCGCAGGGACGACAACCAGCCGTCGCCCAGGGCAGCTGCGACGGCCGCCGATCCGATGTGCCGCCATGACAGCGGGAAATTGCGCTATAATTGAAGACCTCAGCTCCGCCTGCGGCGATGCCGGGCGGAGGCGCTAAGGCGGTGCAGCACGATGTCCAGCATCATGCACCGGACCGAGAGACCAGGCGCGGCCTGACGACAACTGCGTCGCTGCGGCCGGACTGGCGCGCCGCACGGGCAATCCAAGCGCTCGACCGGTTGCTGCTTCATTGCTGCGGCATGCATGAATTTACCGATGATCCCGCGTGCATTGCGCGCATCGCCTGGCGCACCGCGCGACGCGACCTCCCGCTGAAGTGCGGCATGCTGGTTCGGTCGGGCGACCCGATCGTCGAATTGCACCTGTGGAACGAGCACCTGCCGCCGCTGTCGCAGGGCGGCATCGATATGGCCTGGGGGATCGTGATGGACCGACAGGTGCGCCGCTCGCTGCGGCTGCTCGCGATCCACCTCGCCGCCCATCCGCAGATTGTCGCGCTGCACGGCGAGGCGGCGCTCGGCTGCCAGATGGGCCGGCCGCAACGGGCCCGCCTCGCTGGACGCTACGGTTTCGAGATCGTCGACGAAGCGGCAGGATTGCCCCGCCGGGTCCGCTTTTTCTGCGAGGATTTTCTGTTTTTCGTGCTGGCGCGAACCTTCAACCCGCACGGCCTCAAAGGAAAACCGCTCCACCGTGCACGCTTCGACGTCTGGATGTCGCGCACCGAACTCGACCGCCGCTGGAGCCCCGCCGCAGCCGCCAGTCCCGCACCGGCGACAAAACAAGCCGGGTGAAACCGGACCCTCGCCCCGGCTACGGCATGCCGTCGCGCTGCATGGCGGCGAGGATGGCCGCGGCGGCGCGGGTTGCGGGGGCGGCATCGCCGCGGGCGCGCCGCGTGGTGTCGACGATCTGGCATTGCAGCCAATAGGCTTCGCCGCGCTCGCCGTGCTGCCAGAGGATCGCGGCGAGATTGCCGAGGGCAGCGAGCGTGTCGGGGTCGGCTTCGCCGAACTCGCGGTGCAGCGTCTCGATCGCGTGGTCGAGCAGGGCGCGGGCGCCGGCGAGGTCGCCCTGGGCGGCGATTGTGCCCGCCAGGTTGTTGAGGGCACGCATGGTGTCGCGGCCGTTCGCGCCCCACGCCACCGGCGCGCGCTCGACGATCTCTTCCTGCAGCCGGCGCGCCGCATCGAGATCACCTGCGGCGCCGATCGTCGTCGCCAGCTTGCCGAGCGCCTTCAGGGTGTCGCCGTGGCCCTCGCCGAGCACCAGCCGGCGCACCGCGACGACATGCCCCTCGAGCGCACGGATCTCGGCCAGCCGGCCGCGCGCCCACAACATGTCGGCGAGGTCGAGCATCGCGGCGAGCGTGTCGGGATGCTCGTCGCCAAGGCTGCCGCGCAGCGCCTCGATGCATTCGCGCTGTCCGGCGAGGGTCGGCGGGTCGCTCATCGCGCTACCCTGATGCCGAACGCTTTGCCCGACAAGCCGGAGATGTAAGATGCGTGGCCGAAGAGCGCGCGACAGCAATCGAGGAGGGAGCGGTGAAGCCGATTCTCAACATCAGGGATGCCGAGAGCCGCCAGGTAACCAATGGGGATGCCTTCGAGGCACGCGTGGCGCCGCTTGCCGAGCGGCTCGGCGGGGCCCGGATCGGCGCCAATGTCACAACGGTTTCGCCCGGCAAGGCGGCCTATCCGTTGCACCATCATTTCGGTAATGAAGAACATTTCTTTGTCATCAGCGGCCGCGGCACCTTGCGTTTCGGCGACACCACGTACCCCGTCGCGCCGGGCGACTACATCGTTACCCCGCCCGGCGGCCCCGGACTGGCGCATCAGCTGGTCAACACTGGTGCCGACGATCTCGTCTACCTCGCGTTGTCGACGATGACGCTGCCGGAGGTCGTCGGTTACCCGGATTCGGGCAAGACCGGAGTCCGCGCCGAGCCGACTGCCGGAAGCCGCTTCCTGATCGACGACGCAGCGCGGAATGCCCTCTCCTATTACGACCGCGAGGATGGGGCGCCAATTCGCGAATTGACGCGCAAGTGATCGGGGAGAAGCGGCCGCGATGACCGGGCGGCGGCGCGAGGCCTGATGGAAGACGACGGCTTTGTCGACGACGAATTCATCGAAGAAACGGCGCGGGAATATCTCGACCGGTATGGCTTCGATGGATTGGCGGTGCTGCGCGAACGGGTCGGGATCGCCGCGGCGAGCGGCGACGAGCTGCTGACCCAGAGGTGGCGCGAGATCCTGGAGGCGGCCGAACGGATGATGGGGCTCGACAGATGACGACCGAACCGGAAGAGGCCGCACCGTTTCGTCTCGAAGAGGCGACGATCGCGGAGCTGCACGCGGCGATCCGCGCCGGGCGGACGACCTGCGTTGCCGTCGTAAAGCAGTATATCGCGCGGGCCAAAGCCTTTAACGGCGTCGCGAGCCTGCTCGTCACCGAGGACGGCGCGGCCGTTGCCGAGGCCGGCGGCACGGTGCGGGCCGGCGTGCCGCTTGCCTTCCCGACCGCGACGGTGAAGGCGGCGACCCTCTTCCCCGATCTCGACAAATACCGCGGCCCGCCGCTCGAATTCGGCCGCATGGAGGCGACCGCCTCCGACCCGAGCGTCATGCAACAATACGGCATGATCGTCGGCAAGCCCGATGCCGGGCAGCTCAACGCACTGGCGACGCTCAACATCCGCGGCGAGCGCTCGGTGACCTGCAAGGGCGCGTTCGACCGCCACCCTTCGCTCGGCGCGTTACCGCCGGGCGCGCCGCCGGTGTGCGAGATGTTCCGGCATTACCCGGATGCGCTGGAATGCGCCGCCGAGCTCGACGCGCAATACGGCACGAACCCGCCGCTCGACGGGATGCCGATGTACGGCGTCGTCTTTTCGTTCAAGGACCCGTTCGACACCAAAGACATGCGGACAACGGCCGGGGGCGACGCCGCCTACGACATCGACTTTCCGGCGCGCGACCACATCCTCGTCGAGCAGCTGCGCGCCAAGGGTGCGATCATCTTCGCGAAGGCGGTCAACACCGAATACAACGGCCGCGCCGGCAACCCCGGCGGCCGCCACACGCCGGAGAAGATGCTGCCCTCGACCTTGGGCTATCAGCGCAGCTCGTGGGCCGGCAACCCGGCCAATGTCTACGACACGACGCGCGCCGCCTCCCTCGGCTCGTCGTCGGGCTCGGGCGTCTCGGTCAGCGCCAACCTCGTGATGGCGAGCCTCGGCGAAGAAACCCGCGCCTCGACGCGCGGCCCGGCCAATCACAATGCCTGCGCCCTCATCCTGCCGCACAAGGCGATGATCGGCTTTGTTGGCGGCGCGATCGGCGCCGACATCTATTGCGACAGGAGCGGCATCCTCGCCCGCACGATCGCGGATTGCGCGAAGGTGCTCGACGCCTTGAAGAACCCGGACGGCGGCACCTACGACCCGCGCGACGTCTTCACCACCGTGCCGCGCACGTCCGTGCTCCCCGCTTATGCCGAGCATGCAAGGGAATCGGGAGCGCCGGGGGCGCTCCGGGGGATGCGCATCGGCATCGCCCGCGAGTCGATGCTGGTCCGGCCGGGCGAGAAGGCGACGGTGCCGATCTGCGCCGCGGCGGCGGCCGAGATCAAGGCGGTGCTCGGCGAGAGGCTTGGCGCGACGCTCGTCGAGTCCGGCCACCCGCTCTGGGAGCGCGACCCCGATATCGAGCGGATGGACCCCGATTTCGGCGCCGGGCTGGCGCGGCTCGTGCCGCTGTTGATGCCCGACATCCTCTTCCGCCTCGGGCCGGACGGGACGCCCTTGTTCAAGGAATTCGCCGCGGCGATCCGGCCGACCGAGTTTCTCCCCGGCAAGGTCTTCGGCAATGGGACGATGGCGCCGATCGACTATCTGGTCGGGCTGGCCGAGGGGCGGATCGCGGCGCCCGCCAACCTCGACATCGCGACGATCCAGCAGCAGGAGCTGGCCAACACCTTCCGCTTCCAGATCCCGCAATACCTGTCGCGGCGCGCCGCCGATTGGGCCGAGCGCGGCTTCACCGAGACGCTGACCGATTTCAAGGCATTAAACGATCGCTCGAAATTCTGGGGCGACGACGGGCGCGCCGCGTTCCGCAATTGGGAGGAGATCGAGGATCCGCGCAACAAGCTGGGCGGGCGGCAGGGGATCGACGAGCGCATCATGCTGCGCGAGCTCCTGCGCCGGCTCGACATGCTGGTGATGCTGGAAAACCGGCTCGATGCATTGGTGCGGCTGCACACGCCGCTGCCGCCGGGGAAAATCGGCGGCGCCCACGACGCGCTCGCCGGCCCCTCGAACCTGCGCGCCGAGTCGATGTACGGCCCCAACGCCGGCCTCACCGAGGTCTTGATCCCCGCCGGCTATGTCAGCGAGGCGTGGGACCCCATTTTCAAGCTCAGCGACGAGGGCAGGCGCTATGTCCCGGCGCCGGCCGAGGCGCCGACAAAGCTGGCGCCGCCCGGCCTGCCGTTCTCGCTGGTGTTCCGCGCCGAGCCTGGCCGCGAGGATGTCGTCCTCAAGATCGCCTCGTCCTACGAGGCGGCCTCCCGGCGCCGCGTCCCGCCGCCGGCCTTCGGGCCGCTGTCGGCAGGGGCGGCGTAACCGCGCACCACCCGAATTTATCGGTAGCATCGCTGGATCGGCCGTGGTGCGTCCTTCGAGACGCGCCCTTTGGGCGCTCCTCAGGATGACAAGCTTTCTTAGTGCTATCCTATACTTAACGTCATACTGAGGAGCCCGCGCAGCGGGCGTCTCGAAGGACGCGCCGACGCTCACTCCATCGGCAGGCCGGCGTGGGTGTTGCGCGAGTCGAGCGGGGTGAAACCGTTGGCGAGCGACGGCATCGCCACCTCGGCGATCAGCTCCGGCGTCCAGCCGCCGTTGTGGTGCACCATGCGCACCGGGCGCATGTGGCCGTAGAGCGAGAGCTCGGCGGCGCGCTGGTGGAACACCTGGCCGTTGACGTGCGCTGCCCCTTCGGAGGCGAGGTAGACGCATAACGGCGCAATCGCGTCGGCCCGACTGCGCCGCAGCCGCTCCTCGCGCAGGGCCGCCGCCGCCGGGTCTTTCGGGGTCGGCACCGAGCGGGTCATCCTGGTGTCGGCCGACGGGGCGATGACATTGGCGGTGATGCCGCGCGACTGGTTCTCCATCGCGATGATGCGGGCCATCGCGACGACGCCGAACTTGGCCGAGCCGTAATTGACCTGGCCGATATTGCCGAGGAGGCCCGAGGTCGACGAGACGAGGATCATCCGGCCGTAATTCTGCTCGCGGAACAGGTTGATCGCGGCTCGGTTGACGTTAAAGTGGCCTGTCAAGTGTACATCGATAACAGCTTGCCAATCCTCGGGAAACATGTTGTGAAACATCTTGTCGCGGAGGATGCCGGCGGCGTTGAAGACAATGTCGAGCCGGCCGAACGCGTCGCGCGCCTGGGCGACCATCTGGAGGCAATCGTCGAACTTGGCGACCGAGCCGAAATTGGCGACCGCCTCGCCACCGGCCGCCGTGATCTCGTCGGCGGTCGCCTGCGCGGGCCTCGTGTCGCCGCCCTCGCCGGCGCCGCCGACCCCGGGATCGACGACGACGATCTTGGCGCCGTGCGCCGCCATCATTTTCGCGACCTCGGCGCCGACCCCGCGCGCCGCCCCGGTGCAGATCGCGACGCGTCCCTCGAGCATGCTCATCGTGCCGCCCCTTCCCCAATGTTGCCGGCGGAGTTGAGCCGCCCGGCGCCGCTCTTGTCAATTCGCTCGCCAGCGCTAATATCGAGGGCAACCGGGGAAGGCTTATTCCCTTCCCCGACGCCCTGGCCCAAACTAGAATCGAAGACGGATCACGATCGGTATCCGGCCCCAGCGAAAGGCCAGGAGAAGGTCGAACCTCATGAGTTCGTCTCCTCCTTAGTCGGCGGGGCCATTCCCCGCCGACGACGGGAGGATAAGCCGATCGGCAGAGAAATTCAGAGCAGCCGGCCCCGCGGCTCGGCTCCGTTGCGGGTGAGGGCTCCCGCTTACGCGTCCTGCCAGACCGGCGGGCGCTTCTGGAGGAAGGCGTCGATGCCTTCGGCGGCGTCGCGGGCGAGCATGTTGCGGGTCATCGCCTCGGCGGCGTAGCGGTAAGCCTCGGCGAGGCCGAGCTCGGCCTGGGCGTAGAACGCCTCCTTGCCGATCGCCACGGTGAGGGCCGATTTTGCTGCGATCTGCCGGGCGAGCGCCATGGTGGCCGCGGTGAGATCGGGGTGCGGCACGACGCGGTTGACGAGGCCCAGCGATTTGGCGGTCGCGGCGTCGACGAGGTCGCCGGTCAACAGCATCTCCATCGCCGCCTTGCGGCCGACCGCGCGGGTCAGCGCCACCATCGGGGTCGAGCAGAAGAGGCCGATATTGACCCCCGGCGTGGCAAACCGCGCGTCGGCGGCGGCGACCGCGAGGTCGCAGGTGGCGACGAGCTGGCAGCC
>DASYUS010000236.1:0-10509 GCA_036000945.1 Allostellaceae bacterium | reverse complement strand
GGCTCGTGCCAGCGCCTCGCGCCCGAGCCGGCGGTAAGGCGGCTCGCCGGTCCAGCGGATGCGGCCCGGAAATCCGAGATCGAAGAGGATCGCCGCCGGGACGATCGGCACCACCACGTCGCCGACCGGAAAGCCGCGCCGCATCGCGGCCAGCCCCTCCATGACCCCGCCGGCGGCGTCGAGCCCGAACGCCGAGCCGCCCGACAGGACGATCGCATCGATCAGCGTGACCAGCGCCGCCGGGTCGAGCAGCTCGGTCTCGCGGCTGCCCGGAGCGCCGCCGCGGACGTCGACCGCGGCCACAGCCGGTGCCTCGCACAGCACCACCGTTGTGCCGGTGATGCCGGCAGCGTCCTCCGCCTGGCCGACGAGCACCCCCGGCACATCGGTGATCAGATTGCGCGCGCCGGGTCCGGCCATGTCGTCGCTCCTTAGATTCCTGGTGGCGCGAGATTGCTTCGCTTCGCTCGCCATGACGATCCCTTTCTTGTCGTTGCGAGAAGCGCAGCGACGACGCAATCTCGTCGAGACATACCAGAGGGGATACGGGCGATGACGACGACCGTGATCAGAAATGCCGCCTGGATGATCGCCTGGGACGAGGGGCTGCGCCGCCACACCTATCGGCGCAACGTCGATCTCGCCTTCACCGACGACGGCATCGCCTTCATCGGCCGGGATTTCGCCGGGCCGGCGGACCGGGTGATCGACGGCAGCGCCCGTCTCGTCATGCCAGGCCTCATCGACATCCATTCGCATCCCGAGCACGAGCCGCTCTACCGCGGCATTCGCGAGGAGCACGGCCTGCCGAGCATGCACATGACGGGGCTCTACGAGCGCTCGCAGGCCCTCTCGGCGCCCGATGACGAGGCCCGTGTGGCGAGCGCCGAATTCGCCTATTGCGAGCTCCTGCTGTCCGGCGTCACCAGCCTCGTCGACATCTCGCCGCCATGGCCGGGCTGGGTCGAGCTGTTCGCCAAAAGCGGTCTGCGCGGCTTTCTCGCCCCCGGCTATGCCTCAGCAGGCTGGTATCTCGAAGACGACCACGAACTGCATTACGCCTGGGACGAGGCACGCGGACGGGCCGGCTTCGCTGCCGCGCTCACCGTCATCGACACGGCTCTCGGGCACAATTGCGGCCGGCTGTCGGGCGTCGTCTCGCCGATGCAGATCGACACATGCACCGCCGATCTCCTGCGCGACAGCCATGCGGCTGCAAAGGAGCGCGGCCTGCCCTTTACCGTGCACGTCGCGCAAAGCGTCACCGAGGTGCGCGAGATGATCCGCCGCCACGGCCAGACCCCGGTGCAATGGGCCGCCTCGCTTGGCATCCTCGGTCCCGGCACGATCCTCGGCCATGCCCTCTATCTCGACCGGCACTCCTGGATCCGCTGGCATACCAACACCGACCTCGCGCTGCTCGGCGACAGCGGCACGGCGGTCGCGCATTGCCCGACCCCCTTTGCCCGCTACGGTCACGTCATGGAGAGTTTCGGCGATTACCTGCGGGCCGGCGTCGTGATGGGGCTCGGCACGGACTGCGCGCCGCACAACCTCGTCGAGGAAATGCGCAAGGCCGCGGTGCTGGCCCGCATCGCCGCCCGCGACATCACCAGCGTCTCGACTGCCGATTTGTTCCACGCCGCGACCGCGGGCGGCGCGAGCGCCCTCTTGCGCGACGATCTCGGCCGCCTCGCGCCCGGCTGCAAGGCCGACCTCGTGCTGCTCGACCTCGCCTGCCCGCAGATGCAGCCGGCGCGCGACCCGCTGCGCTCGTTCGTCTACCATGCCGCCGACCGGGCGGTGCGCGAAGTCTTCGTCGACGGAAGGCAGGTCGTCGCCGACGGCCGCGTGCAGACGCTCGACCGGGAGGCGGCCGGCAATCGGCTGCGCGCGGCGCAGGAGCGCATGGAGGCCCTGGCGCCGAGCCGCGACTACCGCCGCCGCAGCGCCGCCGAGATCACGCCGCTGAGCTTGCCGGTCGCGGATTGACGGGCGTCAATACCGGCCGCCGAGCTTCGAGTGGTCCCAGGTGAAGGTTTTCTGCGGCGTGATCTTCATGACAACGCGCTTCGGTGCGCTGCGGACGGCGCCGGTGGGCCGCGCGCTCGTCCGGCCCTCGCCGAGCCAGCGCATCACCTCGGCGACGGCGTCGGGATCGTCGATGATCTCGCATTCGCCGCGCACCATGACACCTTTCAATTCGGCATAGGCGCCGCCGCTTTCGACCATGATCGCGACCTTCGGGTTGCGGCGGGCGTTTACGACCTTCTGCGCCCTGCCGTATGAGGTCATGTAATAGGCGCCGTCGTGCTCGCGGAAGTTCATCGCGATGACGTGAGGAAACCCGTCCTTGTCGAGCGTGGCGAGGGCGCATTTGCGGTGCTCCCTCAGAAACGTCGCCTGTTCGTTTGGGGTGAGGCGGATATCGGGGCGTTCTGCCATAAGTTGGCTCCATGCGGGAGGGAAGGATCGGCCGGGTGTTGAGCCGTTATGCCTGATGCCGCCGCCGTCATCGAGACCGATGTTCCGAGCCGTCTCGACCGGCTGCCGTGGGCGCGCTTCCACACGCTGATCGTCATCGCGCTCGGCGTCACCTGGGTGCTCGACGGGCTCGAGGTGACGATCGCCGGGTCGATCGCCGGGGCGCTGAAGGAGAGCGCGGTGTTGCGCTTCAGCGACGCCGAGGTCGGGGCCGTTGCCAGCGCCTATCTCGCCGGCGCCGTGTCGGGGGCGCTGCTGTTCGGTTACCTGACCGACCGGTTCGACCGCCGCAGGTTGTTCATGGTAACCTTGGGGCTCTATCTCGTCGCCACCGCGGCGACCGCACTGTCATGGGATTTCTGGAGCTTCGCCCTGTTCCGGGCGCTGACCGGCGCCGGCATCGGCGGCGAGTACGCGGCGATCAACTCGGCGATCCAGGAGCTGATCCCGGCGCGCTTCCGCGGCCGCACCGACCTGGCGATCAACGGCAGCTTCTGGGTCGGCGCGGCGATCGGTGCGCTCGGCTCGGTGGTGCTGCTGCAGCCCGGCCTGCTGCCGCCCGATTGGGGCTGGCGCTTCGCCTTCGGCATCGGCGCGGTGCTCGGCCTCGGTATCCTGGTCTTGCGCCGGTGGATCCCGGAAAGCCCGCGCTGGCTGATGCTGCACGGCCGGCTGGAGGAATGCGAGATCGTCATCGCCGAGGTCGAGCGCCGGGTCGCCAGCACCGTCGGGATCGAGCGGCTGGCGGTGGCGACCACGCGGATCCGGCTCACCGTCACCGCGCGCACGCCGCTTTTGCGCATGGTGCGGGCGATCCTGCGCGATTATCCGCGCCGCGCGCTGTTGGGGCTCGTGCTGATGGCGGCGCAGGCGTTTTTCTACAACGCGATCTTCTTCTCCTACGCGCTGGTGCTGACCCGGTTTTACGCCGTGCCGTCGGCGGATATCGGCTGGTACATTCTGCCGTTCGCGCTCGGCAATTTTCTCGGACCGCTGGTGCTCGGGCCGCTGTTCGACACGCTGGGCCGGAAGCCGATGATCGCTGCTACCTATGCGCTCTCGGGCGTGCTGCTGGCGGCCGTCGGTTGGCTGTTTCGCGAGAACCTAGTGGATGCCGCGACGCTGACGCTGTGTTGGAGCGTCATCTTCTTTTTCGCCTCGGCGGCGGCGAGCGCGGCCTATCTGACAGTCAGCGAGAGCTTCCCGCTCGAAGCGCGCGCGTTGGCGATCGCGCTTTTCTATGCGGTCGGCACCGGCATCGGCGGGGTCGCGGCGCCGTGGTTGTTCGGTCTGTTGATCGGCAGCGGCGAGCGCAGCGCGGTGTTCGTCGGCTACCTCATCGGCGCCGGGTTGATGATCGGCGCGGCCCTGGTCGAGCTGGCTATCGGCGTCAAGGCTGAGCGCCAGCCGCTCGAAAGCGTCGCACGGCCGTTGTCCAGCGTCGAATGATCGGGCCGGCTTATGGCTCCGGCGGCAGGATCTTCAAGGGTGCCGGGTTGAACGGCTCGATGCGCAGCGTGTCCGCCTTGAGTACGGCGATGCGCTTCAGCGGTGCCTGCACCAGCGAACCGTCGGCCGCCTTCTTCACCGCGTATTGCCAGGCTGAGATCTGCCCGGCCGAGACCAGGCGCTCGGCAAGATTGTCGACATCGGGGCGCGGGCCGAACGAACTCAGCTCCGCGTCGCTGACGCCGATCACGACCTCGTCCTTGGCGGTGATCATCTTGAACAGCTTGATCGAGGCGTTGTCCTGCGCCAACAACGACTGTGGCCCCGGCAGGGCCGCCGCAGTGATCGCGAAACAGGAAAGCGCTACGGCGGCGCGCCGCGACATCCTGGCCAACATGCTGAGCGGCTCCACGCCTCGATCCTGACCGGCTTCGTCGAGCAGCAGTGAGCTGCCTACCGGTTGTGCCGGCCGGCCGCCGTCGCCGCCGCCGTCATCGCGCTCAGCACCTTGTCGGGGCGGGTGAAGGCGAGGTATTCGGCGGCGAATTCAGGCGGCAGGATCTCGACCATCGTCTCGTTCTCGACCCAGACCTCGATCACATGAAACGGCCCGCGGTTGCAGGTGAAGCAGTTCCAGCCGGCGCGGGCGGCGATTTCCTCGACCTTTTTCGCATCGGTGCCGACGCTGAGGGCGAAATGCGTCGAGCCGAAGCCGCGCTCCGGCGGATGCTTGACAAAGCTGCCGCCGACCGCGCCGTTCGGTTCGAGCTCGGTCCCCGCCGGGTAGACCTCGACCCCCGAGCCGTGGTCGTCGAGCTGCAGGGCAAAAAAGCTGCCGGGATTGGGCGGAAACGGGACGGCCTTGCCGCCCATCAATTCAGCCAGCACCCCGGCGGCATTCTTGGGGTCGCGGGCGGCGATCGACAGATGATGGATCATGACACCCCTCCAAATTCCATTGCCGGAGAAATAGCATGCCGGCGACGCCAGCGCGATAGCCGGAGGTGACCGGTCTTGCTGAGCTGCTAAGCGTCGCCCATCCGGAGGACGGCGATGAAGGCCGATTGCGGGATGTCGACCTGGCCGAACTGGCGCATCCGCTTTTTGCCTTCCTTCTGCTTTTCCAAGAGCTTGCGTTTGCGCGTGACGTCGCCGCCGTAGCATTTGGCCAGGACGTCCTTGCGCAGCGCCTTCACCGTCTCGCGCGCCACGACCCGGCCGCCAAGCGCCGCCTGGATCGCCACCTGGAACAATTGGCGCGGGATCAGATCCTTGAGCCGCTCGCAGAGGGCGCGGCCGCGGCGCTCCGCCTCACCGCGATGGACGATGACCGAGAGCGCGTCGACCGGTTCGCCGTTGATCAGGATGTTCATCAGCACAAGGTCGCCGGTGGCGTAGCCGTCGAGCTGGTAATCGAAGCTGGCGTAGCCGCGGCTCACCGATTTGAGGCGGTCGTAGAAATCGAACACGACCTCGTTCAATGGCAGGCGGTAGACCACCATCGCGCGGCTGCCGGCGTAGGTCAGGTCCTGCTGCACGCCGCGGCGCTCCTCGCAGAGCGCCAGCACCGGGCCGAGATAGGCGTCGGGCACCAGCACCGTCGCCTTGATCCACGGCTCTTCGATGCGGTCGATCTTGACCGGATCGGGCATGTCGGCCGGGTTGTGCAGGTCGAGCACGCGGCCGTTGGTCTGGTGTACGCGGTAGACGACCGACGGCGCGGTGGTGATCAGGTCGAGGTCGAACTCGCGGGTCAGCCGCTCCTGGATGATTTCGAGATGGAGGAGGCCGAGGAAGCCACAGCGGAAGCCGAAGCCCAAGGCCGCCGAGGTTTCCGGGTCATAGATGAAGCTGGCGTCGTTGAGGCGCAGCTTGGCGAGGCCGTCGCGCAGCCGCTCGTAATCGGCCGAATCGCTCGGGAAAAGCCCGCAGAACACCACCGGCTGCACCGGCTGGAAGCCAGGCAGCGGCGCCAAGGCGGGGCGGCGGTCCTCGGTGATCGTGTCGCCGACGCGGCAATCGGCGACGGTCTTGATCCCGGCGGTGATGAAGCCGATCTCGCCCGGTCCCAACTCGGGGACGGCGACGCCCTTCGGGGTGAAGACGCCGACCCGCTCGACGCCGTGCGCCGCCCCGGTTGCCATCAGCCGGATCTTCTGGCCCGCCGTCAGCCTGCCATCCTTGACCCGCACCAGAATGACGACACCGAGATAGGGATCGTACCAGCTATCGACGAGGAGCGCCTTCAAGGGCGCCTCCGCATCCCCCTTGGGCGGGGGCAGGCGGCTGACCAGCGCTTCCAGCACATCCTCGACGCCGAGCCCGGTTTTGGCCGAGATCAACAGCGCGTCGGCGGCGGGGAGCCCAATCACGTCCTCGATCTGCTCCTTGACGCGGTCGGGTTCGGCGGCCGGCAGGTCGATCTTGTTGAGCAGCGGCACGATCTCGTGGCCCGCCGCGACCGCCTGGTAGACGTTGGCAAGCGTCTGCGCCTCGACCCCCTGGCTTGCGTCGACGACAAGGAGAGAGCCCTCGCAGGCGGCGAGCGAGCGGCTGACCTCATAGGCAAAATCGACGTGGCCCGGCGTGTCCATAAGGTTGAGGACATAGCTCTCGCCGTCGCGTGCACGGTAATCGAGGCGCACCGTCTGCGCCTTTATCGTGATGCCGCGCTCGCGCTCCAACTCCATCGTGTCGAGGACCTGCTCGCGCATCTCGCGCGCCTCGAGCCCCCCGCAGGCCTGGATCAGCCGATCGGCCAAGGTCGACTTGCCGTGATCGATATGCGCGATGATCGCAAAGTTGCGGATATGGCTGAGCGGCGTCATGCGCCCGGAACATAAGGACGCGCCGTCCACGGATCAACGCGAGCGGGTCGCCGCCCGCGGATCATAACGCCGCGATCGCGATGCCGAGAGCTCGCGCCGTTGCGATCATCCTGTGGTCATACGTGGCCAGCTCAATCTCCTCGCCGCCGCGCCGCAGGTATTCGAGGGTAGCAATATGCAAAGCATCCAGCGTCCGTATGGGGGTCGGCCAGGGCGCCAATGCGCGCTCCAACACCGGTCGGCTCATGTCGTGCAGGTCGGTCCGATCGAGCAGCGCCCGTGCATCGTTGCCAAGCGGGGATCGCTGCCCGAGCGCATTGATGCGGTTCCAGATTTCGTATTCGAGCAATCGACTGGACACCACCAACTCTTGCCACATTGTCGCCGGCGGAGAGCGTGGCTCTGCGAGCAGGTAGCCAAGAGCGACGGAGCTGTCGATATAGATCACACGCGATCTTCTCGATCGCGGTCCAGATCCGCGAGCAACTGCTCGAGAGTATAGCCCGGTATGGGGTTACGGGGCGGCGGCGAGCCATCGGTTATGCGCGCCGGCCTGATCCAGCCTTCCCGGATGCCGCGCGCCAGAACCGGGTGATCCTTGTAGCGATCGGGGATCTCGTGCGTTGGCTTTATCTCCGCAACAGGGCGGCCGCGGTCGGTTATGACGACCGTCTCGCCGGCCGCCGCCGCGCGGACATATTCGCTGAGCTTGTTCTTCAGGATCTTTAGGCCGACGGTTTTCATGAAGCAAAGTGGCTTCCAGAGGCTACTTTGTCAATCGAACACGGTGGGTCGACTGCGCCGCGATAGGCATCGTTGCAACCGTCGCGACCGAATAGGGGGCGATTTTCCGCGCGGTCGGTCGGCGCGCGGCGCCGCTTTTGCCGTCATTGAAAACCCGCAGACGGCGCTGCCCCCTGGGGGTACACTCGATCGATAAAACGGGTGGCGGGCGGTCGCACGGGATAAACGGATGACCAGTGCCGAGAGCGCATATCTGCCGGCGCCGCAACCGGCCGCCGGCGGTGATCGCGCCGTCGCCATTCCCGGCGCGCCGCGGCGGCGCCTCTTCCGCAAATACGCGCTGTTGTTCATCGCGCTGGTCGGCGCCACGCTGTTGATCAACAGCGGCTTCGACTTCTGGTTTTCCTATCAGGAAAACAAGGCAGCGCTGGTCCGTGTCCAGCAGGAGAAGGCGCAGGCGGCGGCCGCCCGCATCGAGGAGTTCGTCGACGAGATCGAGCGGCAGATCGGCTGGACGACGCACGCGCAATGGGCCTCGGGTCCGCTCGAACAGCGCCTGCAGGATTTCTCCCGCCTGCTGCGCCAGGTATACGCGATCACTGAGCTGAGCGAGCTCGACGGCCAGGGCCGGGAACAGCTCAAGGTATCGCGCCTGTCGATGAACGTCGTCGGCGGCGGCCAGGACCTGTCGCAGACCGCTTCCTTCACGCAGGCGAAGGCGCAGCGCTTGTGGTTCAGCCCGGTCTATTTCCGCAAGCAGTCCGAGCCGTATCTGTCGCTGGCGATCCGGCGCGACGGCAGGAACGCCGGGGTCACCATCGCCGAAATCAACCTGAAGCTGATCTGGGACGTCGTCACCCAGCTGAAGATCGGCCAGGGCGGTTACGCCTATGTCGTCGACCGCGGCGGCAAATTGATCGCCCATCCCGACATCAGCCTGGTGCTGCGCGACACCGATCTGTCGAAGCTGCCGCAGGTGGCGGCGGCGCTCGGCCCGCAAGATGCCCTCTCCCCCAACCCTCGCCCGCTTGCGGGAGAGGGAAGGGTCGGGGCAAGCGCCGGAGACTCAGCGACGGAGACGCCCGCGGTCAGAGTCGCGCAAAACCTGGCCGGCCGCTCGGTCCTGACCGCGCACGCCGCGATCGCGCCGCTCGGCTGGCAGGTGTTTGTCGAGGTGCCGCTCGCCGAGGCTTTTGCGCCGCTCTACGGCGCGGCGATGCGCACCCTGGCGCTGCTCGCCCTCGGGCTCGTTGCGGCGACCTTTGTGGCGCTGGTGCTGGCCCGCCGGATGACGGGCCCGATCCGCGAATTGCAGGAGGGCGCCGCCCGCATCGGCGCCGGCGAACTCGACCGCCGCATCGAGATCCACACCGGCGACGAACTCGAAACCCTCGCCGGCCAGTTCAACCGCATGGGCGCCGATCTGCAGCGCTCCTACGCCGAACTGGAACAGCGGGTCCGCGACCGCACCGCCGAACTCTCCGAAGCGCTCGACCAGCAGACCGCGACCGCCGAGGTGCTGGGGGTCATCAACGCTTCGCCCGGCGACCTCGCCCCGGTATTCGACGCGATCCTCGAAAAGGCGCACAGCCTGTGCGGCGCCGAGTTCGGCGTGCTGTTCACGTTTGACGGCGAGTGCTTTTGGCCGGCGGCGGCGCACGGCGCGTCGGTGCGGTTCAGGGAGGCAACGCGGCAGGGGTTCCGCCCGGGTCCCGGCAACCCGTTCGTGCAGGTGCTGGCCGGGGAGCCATTCGTCCAGATCCCCGATCTGGCGGATCTGGCCGCTCAAGGGATTGACGACCCGGAGCTGCGGATCGCCGTGGAGATCGGCATCCGCACCTTTCTGATCGTGGCGTTGCGCAAGGACGACAAGCTGCTCGGCGTCATCACCGCCAACCGAAGCGAAGCCCGGCCTTTCACCGACAAGCAGATCGCGCTGTTGCAAAATTTTGCGGCGCAGGCGGTCGTCGCGATGGAGAACGCGCGGCTGATCACCGAGACGCGCGAGGCGCTCGACCAGCAGACCGCGACCGCCGAGGTGCTCGGGGTCATCAATTCCTCGCCCGGCGACCTCGCGCCGGTGTTCGACGCGATGCTGGAGCGGGCGCTGCATCTTTGTGGAGCGCCGTTCGGCATCTTGCATACCTACGACGGCGAGAGTTTCGCGGTCCCGGCGTGGCGCGGCGCTTCGCAAGAGTTCATCGATTTCCTGAACGCCCATCCAGGGCCGCCCAGCCCACATACCGGGCTCGGCCGCGTCGTCGCCGGCGAGCGGGTCGTGCAGATCGCCGACATCGCCGCGGATGAAGCCTATCGTGCCGGCGATCCGCTGCGCGTCGCCACGGTGGAGCTTCTGAGGGCAAGGACCTGCGTTTGGGTCGGTTTGTTTAAGGACGATGTCCTGCTCGGCGTATTGACGATATACCGGCAAGAGGTGCGGCCGTTCTCCGACAAGCAGATCGCGCTGTTGCGGAATTTCGCCGCGCAGGCGGTGATCGCGATGGAGAACGCGCGGCTGATCACCGAGACGCGCGAGGCCCTGGAACAGCAGACCGCAACCGCCGAGGTGCTGCAGGTCATCAATTCCTCGCCCGGCGACCTCGCGCCGGTGTTCGACGCGGTGCTCGATAAGGCGATGCGGCTGTGCGAAGCGTCCTTCGGCTATCTCGGCATCTATGACGGAGAGCGCTTCCGCACGATGGCGACTCTGGGCCTACCGCCGGATTTCGCTGAATACCGGAAGATCAACCCGCAACCCGGGCCCGGTAGCACGATGGCCCGCGTGCTCGCGGGCGAGCGCGTCATCAGCGTTGCCGACTTGATGGCCGATGAGGTCTATCGGGCCGGTGAGCCGGCCCGTCGCGCGCTGGTCGATCTCGGAGGCGCCCGCAGCGGCCTGACCGTCGCTCTCGCCAAGGAAAACGCGGTCCTCGGCGCCTTGATGATTTACCGCCAAGAAATGCGGCCGTTCATCGCCAAGCAAATCGCGCTCGTGCAGAAGTTC
>DASYUS010000235.1:0-6856 GCA_036000945.1 Allostellaceae bacterium | reverse complement strand
CACACCCTTTGTCATCCCGGCGAAGGCGAAGGCCGGGACCCATGGTTCAAGCGCCTCGCCGGCGGATCAATGGGTCGCGGCCTTCGCCGGGATGAAAATGAGGGATAGAGCAAAACCGGCGGCGATGAAACGGTCGCTGCGTGCGCTTGTGCTATACCCCGGTGCTGCGCAAGGCTGTGGCGCTGATCGGCGGGAGGCGGGCATGGCGGAGACCAGGATCGGAGTGCTCGGATGCGGCGGCCGGATGGGCCGGATGCTGATTGCCGCCATCGCCGCGGCCGAGGGCTGCGCGCTGTCCGGCGGCGTGACGCGCCGGAACAGTCACCTCCTCGGCCAGGATCTCGGCGAACTGGCCGGGATCGGCCATCTCGGCATCGCCGCCGGCGACGATGCTGAGCGCTTGCTGCGCGACAGCGCGGTCGGGATCGACTTCACCACCCCCTCCGCCACGGCCGAGCATGCCGCGTTGGCGGTGCGGCTCGGCAAGCCCCTGGTGATCGGCACGACCGGGCTGGGCGCCGCCGAGGAGGGCGCGGTGCGCGACGCCGCGACGCGCGTCCCGATCGTCTGGGCGGCCAATACCAGCCTCGGCATCAATCTTTTGCTCGGGCTGGTCGAGCAGGCGGCGCAGCGGCTCGGGGCTGATTGGGACATCGAGATCATGGAGATGCACCATCGCGGCAAGGTCGACGCCCCGTCCGGCACGGCACTGGCGCTCGGCCGGGCCGCAGCCGGGGCGCGCGGCGTCTCGTTCGACGCGGTGGCGACGCGCGGCCGCGACGGCATCACCGGGCCGCGCCCCGCGGGCGCCATCGGCTTTGCCGCGCTGCGCGGCGGCGACAATATCGGCGAGCACCATGTCGTCTTCGCCGGGATGGGCGAGATGCTCGAATTGACCCACCGCGCAACCAACCGCGGCATCTATGCGCTGGGCGCGGTGCGCGCCGCGCTGTGGCTGGCGGGGCGGCCGCCCGGCCTTTACGGCATGAAGGAGGTGCTGGGCCTTTAGTCCGTTAAGATCGCGGGCCACCTTGGCCGGGCGGCGGCACATCGGGCAGGAAGTGGCCAGGTTCCGACGCGGCCGTGCCCCAGGGTTGCGGCGCTGCGTCGCTCGCCGGATCGGGTGGTTCGAGGGCGATCGGGCCTGGATCGTGACCGCCGGCATAACGTACCAGCGCCTCGACGCGGCGGTCCACGGAGGGATGCGTCGCGAAGATGTCCTCGAACCCTTCGCGCGGATTGTCGACGCACATCTCCATGACCGCCGAGGTCGCGCCGGGCAGCTCGCCGCGTCCCTCGATCTTGCGCAACGCGGCGATCATCGCGTCGGGGTTCTTGGTCAGCTCGACCGAGCCGGCGTCGGCGAGGAATTCGCGCGAGCGCGACAGCGCCAGGCGGACGACGATCGAGAGAAACCAGGCCAGCACGATCAGGGCGACCCCGATGAGGATCGCCATCGCCGCGCCGCCCGAGCCCTTGCGGTCGCCGTCGCTGCTGCGTCGGCGGCCGCCTCTGAGGCCCGACTGGAACATCGCGCGAAACACCAGCTCGCCGAAAAACGAGACGACCCCGGCGATGATGACCGCGATGACCATCATGCGCACGTCGCCATTGCGGATGTGCGTCAACTCGTGGCCAAGCACGGCTTCGACCTCGGCATCGTCGAGCCGCTCGAGCAGCGCCGTCGTCACGGTGATCGAATACTGGCGCTGGCTCATGCCGGTGGCGAAGGCGTTGAGCGCGTCACTGTCCATGATCTTCAGCCGCGGCATCGGGATGCCGCGCGAGATGCAGAGGTTTTCGAGCAGGTTGTAGAGCCGAGGCTGTTCCGGCCGGGTCACCTCGCGGCCGCCGGTGACGGCGTCGATCATCGCCTGGTGGAAGTTGTAGGCGACGAGGATCCAGATCGCCGTGCCGAGGGTCACCCACGGCAAGGCCAGCAGGAGGTCTTGCAGCGCCGCGCCGACCAGCCACTCGAGCGAAGCGTCGCCGCCATACGCCTCGGCGATCAACGCTGCTGCGAACACAAGCACGTAGACGAGAAAGAAAAGGCCGATAAGGAGAAAAACCGAGCGCACCCGGTTGGCCCGGATGTGGGTGTAGAGACCGTAGGCCTGCTCCATCGCCGGCAGCCCGACGCCTCAAGCGCCTCGTTCAAAACCTGACCGCCGGCGCCTGGTCGAGCGCCGTGCGATCGTCCCCGACATCGAAGAACTCGCGCGGCGTAAACCCGAGGCTGGCGGCGAACAGGGCGGCGGGGAATTGCTGGATCCCGGTATTGTACTCCTGCACCGCGTTGTTGAAGAAGCGCCGCGCGGCGGCGAGCTTGTTCTCGATGTCGGTGATCTCGGCTTGCAGCTGCTGGAAATTGGCGTTGGCCTTCAGGTCCGGATAGGCCTCCGACAGCGCGAACAGCTGGCGCAGCGCACCGGTCAGCATGTTCTCCGCCGCCGCCTGCGCCGCCGGGCCCTGCGCCGCGATGGCGGCATTGCGGGCCTGGACGACGGCTTCGAGCGTGCCGCGCTCGTGCGCGGCGTAGCCCTTTACGGTCTCCACCAGGTTCGGAATGAGATCGTGCCGCTGCTTCAGCTGCACATCGATGTCGGCGAAGGCCTGGCTGACCCGCTGCCGCATCGCGACGAGCCCGTTATAGACGGTGACGACCCAGATCAGCAGAACCGCGATGACGACGATGATCGTGATGCCGGTCCAGCTCATGCGCGAACCTCCCGTGCGAAAGCGCTCTCGACGACGCCTCGTCCGTATCGTGGGGTCAAAGCGTCTCGCGCCGCAAGCGCGCTGCATCCCTCAGCCCGCGCCGCCGCAGGTAGCGGCGGTCGGCGTGATGCCGTAAGGTGAGACCAGTCGATTGAATCAGCCGGCCGGAGGAGACCCCGATGAAAGTCATCAATGCAATCGCCCAGGTGCTGAAGACGGAGGGGGTCGAGTTCCTGATCGGCTACCCGGTCAACCCGATCATCGAAGGCGCGGCCGAGGCCGACATCCGCACGATCATGGTACGCCAGGAGCGGATCGGGCTGCACATGTGCGACGCCATCGGCAAGCTGTCGTCGGGCGACAAGATCGGCGTTTTCGTCATGCAGCACGGCCCCGGCACCGAGAACGCCTTCGGCGGCGTCGCGCAAAGCTTCGGCGACAGCTGCCCGGTCGTCGTGATGCCCGCCGGCTACGCCCGCAACATCAACCAGGTTCACCCCAACTTCAATGCGGCGCTCAATTTCCGCCACGTCACCAAGACGTCTGAGCAGGTCACCGTCGCCGACGCGACGGTCGAGGCCTTGCGGCGCGCCTTCACGACGGTGCGGAACGGTCGCCCCGGCCCGGTGCTCGTCGAGTTTCCGACCGACATATTACGCGACGAGGTTCCCGACGCGCTCGTCGCCGAATACAAGAAGGCGCCGAAGCTGCGGAGCGGCCCCGACCCGCAATCGGTGTCGGCGATCGCCGAGGCGTTGGTCGCGGCAACGCGGCCGGTCATCGTCGCCGGGCAGGGCGTGCATTACGGCAAGGCCTGGACGCAGCTAAAGGCGCTGGCCGAGCTCGTCGAATGCCCGGTGATGACGACGCTGCCCGGCAAGAGCGCCTTCCCCGAGAACCACCCGCTGTCGTTGGGCTCGGGCGGCATCGGCATCGGCGAGCATCTCTGGCACATGTTGCAGACCGCCGATTTCATCTTCGGCATCGGCTGCAGCTTCACCCGCACGAGCTTCGGCACGCCGATGCCGAAGGGCAAGAAGATCGCCCACGCGACGCTCGACCCCTACGCCATCAACAAGGACGTGCCGGTCGACCTCGCCGCGGTCGGCGATGCCGGGCTGACGCTCGATGCGGTGCTCGAGGAAGTGAAGGACCGGCTGAAGGGCAAAACGCGCGACCGGCTCGCCTCGGTGACGCGCGAGATCAAGAGCCACCGCGACGAGTGGCTCGGCAAGTGGATGCACCGGCTGACCTCGGATGCAGCGCCGATCTCGCCCTACCGGGTGGTCTGGGATCTGCTGCACACGGTCGACGTCAAGAACACGATCATCACCCACGACGCCGGCAGCCCGCGCGACCAGATCTCGCCGTTCTGGGTTTCGGAGACGCCGCTTTCGTATATCGGCTGGGGCAAGACGACGCAGCTCGGCTACGGGCTCGGCTTGGCGATGGGCGCGAAGCTCGCCCACCCCGACAAGCTCTGCATCAATTTCTGGGGCGATGCGGCAATCGGTTTCACCGGGATGGATTTCGAGACCGCGGTGCGCGAGCGGCTGCCGATCCTCTCGATCCTGTCGAACAATTTCTCGATGGCGATCGAATTGAAGGTGATGCCGGTCTCGACCGAGAAATACCGCTCGACCGACATCAGCGGCAACTACGCCGATTTCGCCAAGGCGCTTGGCGGCTACGGTGAGCGCGTCACCGAACCGGGGCAGATCAAGGACGCGATCCGCCGCGGCATCGCCCAGACCCGCGAAGGCAAGCCCGCGCTCCTCGAATTCATCACCGAGAAGGCAACCGACGTGTCGCGCTATCCGTAAGTCAGATAGGTAATTCGGCATTCGGCGCGGAGAAATCGCATGCGTTTCGATTTTTGGTCGTTTGCGGTGGCGGCGGCTGCCGCGGCGCCGGCCCTCGCCGGCACCGTCATCACCAGCGAGATGTCGGTGCCGCAAGCCGGGGCCGACAAGTCGGTCGTCTACCTTGACAAGGATCGGGTGCGCGTCGAATCGCCGGGCAACATCACGATCTACCGGGGCGACCGGAACACCGCCTACATGGTCAGCCCGGCCGAAAAGAAGTTCATGAAGATGACGCCCGAGACGATGAAGAAAATGGCGGCGCAAATGGAGGCCATGCGGGCGGAAATGGCCGAGCAGATGAAGTCGATGCCGGCCGAGCAGCGGGCGCAGATGGAGAAGATGATGGCGGGGTCGATGCCGGGACAGCCGGCGAAGATCGAGTTCCGCAAAGCGGGCGGCACCGGCACCTTCGGCAAATGGAAGTGCGAGAAGGTCGAGCAGCTGGTGAACGGGGCGGCCCAGGCGCAGCTTTGCATCGCCAAGCTCGGCGATCTCGGGCTGGGCGACGCCGATCTCGGCGTGCTGCAGCGTTTTGCCGCGTTCATGCAGCAGGCGGCGCCGCAATCCGCCGGCGCCAGCAGCATGATGGACCCGAAGGCGCTCGAAAAAATCGTCGGCTATCCGGGCGTCGCGATCCACATGGAGATCCCGGCGGCGAAGGTGACGTCGACGACGAACTCGGTCGAACAGAAGACGCTGCCCGCCAATTTGTTCGAGGTGCCGGCGGGGTACAAGGAAGAGACGATGCCGGGCCCGGGGCGCTGACAGCGTCGCCATGCCGTCCGATCGGGTCCATTTGAGTGTCCCGGAGGCCCGCGCGCTCGGCGAGCGCGCGCTCGCCGGCATCGGCTATGACGCCGAGGAGGCGCGCATCGTCGCCGACCACGTCATCGACGCGGCGCTCTGCGGCTACGAATATTCCGGCCTCGCCAAGATCCTCAACATTCCCGAGCACCGCCGCTTCGCGCTGCCGCGCCGGCCGATGCGGGTGCTGCGCGAGACCGAAGTCTCGGCGCTTTACGACGGCGGCAACAATGTCGGCATGGTGGCGATGTACCACGCCGCCAATGCGACGATCGCCAAGGCGGCGGCGCACGGGATTGCGATCGTCGGCGTCACCGACAGCTGGATGAGCGGGCGCAGCGCCTATTTCGTCGAGATGATCGCGAAAGCTGGCCTCGTCGCGATCCACACCGCGAGTAGCGGCTCGGCGGTCGCGCCTTATGGTGGGACGCGGCCGGTGCTCGGCACCAACCCGATCGCCTTTGCGCTGCCCGCCGCCGACGGCCCCCTCGTGCTCGACATGGGAACTTCGGCCTTCATGGCGACCGAGCTGCAATTGCGCGCCCGGCTCGGCCAGCCATTGCCGGAGGGGGTGGCGATCGACCGCAACGGGCAGCCGACGCGCGATGCCGAGGCGGCGAGGGCAGGGGCGCTGCTGCCGTTCGGCGGCTACAAGGGGTTCGGGCTCGGCCTCATCGTCCAGGCGTTCGGGCTGCTCGGCGGCGCGGCACTGGTGCCGGGTAACGACTACGGCTACGTGTTCATTGCCTTCCGCCCCGACCTTCTGGTGCCGCTTGCCGATGTGCAGCGCGAGCTTGCCGCGCTGATCGCCCGCGTCAAGGCGGTCCCCGGCCAGCCGGGGGTGAGCGAGATCCGCATCCCGGGCGAGCAATCGGCCCGCAACCGCCGGCGCCTTGCCGAGGAAGGCCTCGACATCGACCGCCTCGTCTACGACGCGCTCCATGCGATGGCCGGCAGGAACGCCGCCGGCGCGGCCTGATGATCGGAAAACGCCCTATCCCATCCATTCTGTCCATACCGGCGAAGGCCGGTACCCATCGCAGGCATGGGTCCCGGCCTGCGCCGGGATGGAAGGCGGAGGAGCACCCCGACGGAACAGGACTCCGCAATTAAGAGAGGCGCGGGCAGGCGGCAGGGTTGGGAGTCTCGATCTTCAGCACTCCGCAATGGCGGCGCGCTGCTGTTTGAGGCGAGCGCGGCGGGTCTTCTCGGCAAGCCGCCGCTGGCGCGCGGCGGCGCTTGGCCGCGTGGCGCGGCGCGGTTGCGGCGGGGTCGCAGCGCGGCGGATCAGCGCGACGAGGCGATCGAGCGCGTCGGCCCGGTTGCGCTCCTGCGAGCGATAGCGCTGCGCGGCAATCACGAGCACGCCGTCCTGCGTGACGCGGCGGCCGGCGAGCCGCTCCAGCCGGTCGCGCACCGCCTGCGGCAGCGAGGGTGAATGGCGCACGTCGAAGCGCAGCTGCACCGCG
>DASYUS010000234.1:0-4247 GCA_036000945.1 Allostellaceae bacterium | reverse complement strand
GCGAAAAAGGCGCGCTTCATCGCCGATTACGGGCTCTCGGCCGAGGATGCCGGCGTGCTCGTCGCCGAGCGTGCGACCGCCGAATATTTCGAACGCGTGGCCCTGGGCCGTGACCCGAAAGCGGCGGCCAATTGGGTGATGGGCGATCTGTTCGGCGCGCTCAACCGGAAGGGGCTCGGCATCGAGGGGTCGCCGGTGACGCCCGAGCTTCTGGGCGCACTGATCGAGCTGATCGCCGACGGCACGATCTCCGGCCGCATCGCCAAGGACGTCTTCGCCGAGATGGTCGAGACCGGCGCCGACCCCGCGGCGATCGTCGACCAGAAGGGCCTGCGCCAGCTCAGCGACACGGGCGCGATCGAGGCCGCGGTCGACAGCGCGCTCGCGGCCCATCCGGGGCAGGTCGCGCAATACGCGACCAACCCCAAGGTTCTCGGCTTTTTCGTCGGCCAGGTGATGAAGGCGACGGGCGGCAAGGCCAACCCCGCCGTCGTCAACCAGCTGCTCCGCGCCAAGCTAGCGGGTCAAGGCTGAGGGGCGGCGCGCTCGAACTGGGCGACGAAAAACCCGTCGGTGCCGTGCCGCGCAGGGCTTAGCCGCAGGTAGTCGGCACCGCCTGGAGACCGGCCGCCAATCGTCTCGGCCCAGGCGCGCGATGCCGGGTAGAGCGCGAAATCCGGCGAGGCGGCGAGAAAGCCCTCGGCCTGCGCCTCGTTCTCTTCGCGGAGCAGCGAGCAGGTGACGTAGATGAGGCGCCCGCCCGGCTTCACCAGCCGCGCCGCGCTCTGGAGGATGTCGCGCTGGCGCGGCACGAGTTCGGCGAGGTCGCTGGGGCTCGTGCGCCATTTGCCGTCGGGGTTGCGGCGCCAGCTGCCGATGCCGAGGCACGGCGCGTCGACGAACACCCGGTCGAAGCCGCCGGCGTGGCGCTTCACCCACGGGTCGCGCTCGCTCGCCAGGACGCGGCGCTCAACATTGCCGATGCCGGCCCGGCGCAGCCGCTGCCCAGCGCGCTCCAGCCGCCACGCCGCCACGTCGCAAGCGACGAGCTTGCCGCGGTTCCGCATCTGGGCGGCGAGCGCCAGCGTCTTGCCGCCGGCGCCGGCGCAGAAATCGACGACCCGCATGCCGGGCCGCGCGTCGGCAACCAGCGCGGCGACCTGCGAGCCTTCGTCCTGGACCTCGATCAGCCCCGCTTTGAACGCGGCCGTGCCGGCCAGCGGCGCGCGCTGCTTGAGCCTCAAGCCGAGCGGCGACCACGGCGTCGGCTCCACCATGACATGCTCGGCGGCAAGCGCACGGCGCGCACCCTCGCGATCGGCCTTGAGGCTGTTGACGCGCAGGTCGATCGGCGCCGCCGCGTTGAGCGCCGCCATCTCGTCTTCGAGATGAGGGCCGTACACTGCGTCGAGGCGAGGCAGAAGCCATCCCGGAAGATTATTGGCGACGGCGCGCGGCATCTCCGGATGCGTCAGCGTGCGGCCGGCGAGGCCGCGCGCCAGACGCGTCTCGGCCGGCGACAGCGGCGCCGGACGAAATCGCCCGCCGTCAAAGCTGGCCGCGATCTCCTCAGCGGGCCATAGGTCGATGATTGCCAGCACCGCGATCATGCGCCTGCGGGTTTTCCTTAGAGCCTCTGCCGCAAAGGATGGTGGTTCCCCGCGAAGGCGGGGACCCATCGGGCCGCCTCCGGGACGGCCCGGAAATGGGTCCCTGCCTTTGCAGGGACCTGCTGCGGCGCGAGCGATCCACCAGTCGAGCACGGCGCGGTGGCGCAGGACGGCATAAACATGCGCCGCAATCTGCTGCCGGTCCTTCGCCCCGATATAGCGGCGGCGCCGAAAATAATCGGCGGCGATGTCATCGGTCGGACGCTCGCCGCTCTCGCCTGCGGCGAGAATCTCGATCGCCGCAGCAACTCGCGCCCCAGGGGTCATCGCGATTGCCCCTCACCCTGGCCCTCTCCCCGCTCGCGGGGAGAGGGAACGCAGCTTCCGCAACCCGATGATCTGTCGACGGCTAGGCGGACAGCGATCAGCTTCGCTTCCTCTCCCCGCAAGCGGGGAGAGGGCAGGGTGAGGGGGCCTTGCCGCCACCTCACATGTCGTGCCGGTAGTTTGGGGCTTCGCGGGTGATCGCGATGTCGTGGACGTGAGATTCGCGCAGGCCGGCGTTGGTGATGCGAACGAAGGTGCAGTTTTTCTGCATCTCGGCGATCGTGCGGTTGCCGGTGTAGCCCATCGCCGCCCTAAGACCGCCGATCAGCTGATAGACGATGGCGGCAACCGGCCCCTTGTGCGGCACCCGGCCTTCGACCCCCTCGGGGACGAGCTTCAAGGTGTCGGTCACCTCCTGCTGGAAATAGCGGTCGGCCGAGCCCCGCGCCATCGCCCCGATCGACCCCATGCCGCGGTAATATTTGTAGCTGCGGCCCTGGTAGAGGAACACCTCGCCCGGGCTCTCGTCGGTGCCGGCGAAGAGCGAGCCGAGCATCGCGCAATCGGCGCCGGCGGCGATTGCCTTGGCGAGGTCGCCGGAGAACTTGATGCCGCCATCGGCGATCACCGGGACGCCGTGTTTTCGGCATTCGTCGACCGCGTCGACGATGGCGGTGAATTGCGGCACCCCGACCCCGGCGACCATCCGGGTCGTGCAGATCGAGGCCGGGCCGATGCCGACCTTGACCGCGTCGGCGCCGGCCTCGATCAGCGCCAGCGCCCCCTCGGCGGTGGCGACGTTGCCGACGATGACCTGGGTGTAGTTCGACATCCGGCGGATATCGTTGACTGCCTTGAGAACGCGCGAGGAATGGCCGTGCGCGGTATCGATGACCATGATGTCGACGCCGGCGTCGAACAGCGTCTCGGCCCGTTCGAGCTCGCCCTTGCCGGTGCCGGCGGCGGCGGCGACGCGCAGCCGACCGTGCTCGTCCTTGCTGGCATTGGGGAAGAGCTGGGCCTTCTCGATGTCCTTGACGGTGATGAGGCCGGTGCAGCGATAGGCGTCGTCCACGACCACCAGCTTTTCGATGCGGTGCTGATGGAGGAGGCGCTTGGCCTCCTCGCGGGCGACGTTCTCGCGCACCGTTATCAGCTTTTCGCGGGTCATCAGCTCGGCGACCGCCTGACGCGGGTCGCTGGCAAAGCGCACGTCACGGTTGGTCAGGATGCCGGCGAGCCGGCCGCTGCCGCGCTCGACCACCGGGATGCCCGAGATCCTGTTGTCGGCCATCAGCTTGAGGGCGTCGGCGAGGGTTTCGTCCGGATGGATCGTCACCGGGTTGACGACCATCCCGGCCTCGAACTTCTTGACCTTGCGGACCTCCGCCGCCTGGTCGCCGATCGGCATGTTGCGGTGGATGACGCCGAGCCCGCCGGCCTGCGCCATGGCGATCGCCAGCGCGCCCTCGGTCACCGTGTCCATCGCCGCCGAGACGAGCGGGATGCCGAGCTCGATCTCGCGGGTGATCCGCGTCCGCGTGTCGGTCTCGCCGGGCAGCACGCTCGAAGCGGCCGGCACCAGCATCACATCGTCAAAGGTCAGCGCCTGCCGGATGTCCATCGCGCCCGCGGGGGTTGTTTTGTGACATGGCCGCTTATGTAGGACCCGTCGGACCGCCGGTCCAGTTCCACTTGTTAACAACCGTCAACGCGCCGGTTGTACGCGGCCACGAAAGCCCTTGGCGACGACGTAGGTTTCGGCCGATTCGGCGCGGCTGGCGGCCGGCTTGGCGTGGCGCACTTCGGCGAAGGCGCGTTTGAGGGCCGCCAACAGGGTACCTTCGGTGCCGCCCTGCAGCACCTTGGCGATGAAAGCACCGCCCGGCTTGAGAATCGTCGCGGCAAAGGCGAAGGCGTCCTCGGCCAGCGCGACGACGCGCAGATGGTCGGTCGCGGCGTGCCCCGTCGCCGGCGCCGCCATGTCGCTCAGCACCAGATCGGCCGGGCCGCCGAGCGCGTCGCGAGCCTGGTCCGCGGTGGCGGGGTCGCGGAAATCGCCTTGCAGCACCGTCGCGCCCGGCACCGGGTCGGCCGGATTGAGGTCGATGCCGACGACCCGTCCTTGCACTCCGACCCGCTGCGCCGCGACCTGCGTCCAGCCGCCCGGTGCGCAGCCGAGATCGACGACGCGCCGGCCCGGCGCCAGCAAGTGAAACCGGTCGTCGAGCTGGATCAGCTTGAAGGCGGCGCGCGAACGATAACCGAGGCGCTTGGCCTCGGCGACGAACGGGTCGTTGAGCTGGCGCG
>DASYUS010000233.1:0-2935 GCA_036000945.1 Allostellaceae bacterium | reverse complement strand
GAAAGGTGGATCCCGGCCTCCGCCGGGATGACAATGGTTTAAGGCGCGGGCTACACCGTAAACACCGTCGACCCAGTGGTCTTGCGGTCCTGCAGGTCGCGGTGGGCTTGCGCCGCGTCGCGCAGCGGGTAGCTCTGGTTGACCTCGATCTTGACGGCGCCGTTCTGCACGACCTCGAACAGCTCGCGCGCCGCGGTCAACAGATCCTCGCGGCTGGCGGTGTAGGTATTCAATGTCGGGCGGGTCAGAAACAGCGACCCCTTGCCGGCGAGGATGCCGATGTCGACCGGGCCGATTGCGCCCGAGGATTGCCCGAACGAGGCCAAGAGCCCCAGCGGCGCGATGCAGTCCAAGGATTTGTAGAAAGTGTCCTTGCCGACCGAGTCGTAGACGACGGGCAGTTTCTTGCCGGCGGTGATCTCGCTGACCCGGGCGACGAAATCCTCGCGCCGGTAGTTGATCGGATGGTCGCAGCCATGCGCCTTGGCGAGCGCGGCCTTCTGGTCGTCGCCAACGGTGCCGATCACCGTCGCGCCGAGGTGCTTCGCCCACTGGCAGACAATGAGCCCGACCCCGCCGGCCGCAGCGTGGATGAGGATCGTCTCGCCAGGCTTGACGACATGGGTGCGGCGGACCAGGTACCAGGCGGTCATCCCCTTCAGCATCATCGCAGCGGCCTGGCGGTCGGTGATGCCGTCGGGCACCGGTACGAGCCGGTCGGCCGGCATCACGCGCGCTTCGCTGTAAGCACCGAGCGGTCCGCCGGCATAGGCGACGCGGTCGCCGGGTTTGAGACCGCCGACCCCCGGCCCGACCTCCTCGATGACCCCGGCCGCCTCCGAGCCGAGCCCGCTGGGCAAGGGCATCGGATAGAGGCCGCTGCGCTGGTAGGTGTCGATATAGTTGAGCCCGACGGCGCTGTGCTTGAGCCGCACTTGGCCCGGTCCGGGCTTGCCGACATCGACCTGCTGCCATTCCAGGACCTCGGGTCCGCCGGTCTTCGCAAAACGGATCGCCTGCACCATCGGAACACTCCACTCGTAGGATGGGCTGAAGCGCAGCGAAGCCCATCGGCTGCCACCGCTCAAGCGAAATGTGATGGGCTTCGCAAGAGCTCAGCCCATCCTGCCACGCTTTGCAATTCCCTGAATGGCAGGGAAATATCGCGCTGTATCGGGAAAAACCATAGTTATAGCAATGGCTTGCCTTCGAGCGCGAGCAGCCGTGTTTTGGTGGCGAGGCCGCCGTCGCCGCTGTAGCCGCCGAGACCGCTCTTGGCGAGCACACGGTGGCAGGGGATGACGATCGGGATCGGGTTTCTGCCACAGGCGCGGCCGACGGCACGCGGCGCCGAGCCGACCGCGCCGGCGAGGTCGCCGTAGCAGCGGGTTTCGCCGTAGGGGATCTGCTGCATCGCCGCCCAGACCCGAGTTTCGAACGGCGATCCCGCCGGCGCCAACGGCAGGTCGAAATCACGGAGCTTGCCGTCGAAATAGGCGGTCAATTGGCGCATGGCCTCGTCGAGCAGCGGGCTGCCGTTGCCGGAAGGCGCGTCGGCCCAGCGAACCGCGACGATGGCGTCATCCGCCTCGTCGATCGTCAGATAGCCGACGGGGCTGTCCATGGTCAGGGAAGGCAATGGGGCGTCCTTCCATTCTGTCAATGTAGGAACAAAGACCGAACATTAGCGCAAGGCGGCCAGATTGTCCAGCAGCGCCTCTGGGTCGGTGAGCGGCAATGAGCAGACCGGGCCGTCGCAGATATAGACGGCCGGGCGGCCGGCGACGAGACCCTTGCCATGCGCCGGATGGCCGGCCGGCAACGCCTCGCTTGGGGCGATCGCGGCGACCACACGGTTCGGCAGTGAGACGGCGTAGACCGCCCGCTGCAACGCGACAAGTGCCGGATCGCCGGGCGCCCCGACGAGCGCGATCTGCACCGGCTTCAACGCCAGCTCGGCGTTGTTGATCAGCGTCGCCAGTGGGAAGAAGTTGCGGCTGAGTTCGCCGGCGAAGGCCGCGACGATCGCCTCGGCGCGGCGTCGGTAGGTGTCCTGCCCGGTCAAGAGGGCGAGCCGGGTCAGGACGCCGACCAGCGTCCCGTTGCCGGACGGCACCGCGGCGTCATGTGCGGTCTTGGTGCGCACGATCAGATCCTCGGTATCGTCGGCGGCAAAGAAATAGCCGCCCGCTGCGCGGTCCCAATGATGGCGGTCGAGCACCGCCACCCATCGGCGCGCCTGGGTCAGGTACGCGGCGTCGCCGGTGGCCTCGTTGAGCGCCAATGCGGCGCGGCACAGGTTGGCGTAGTCGTCGACGCTCGCCGGATGGCGCGCCTGGCCTTCGCGCCAGCTGTGCCGCAGCCTGCCGTCGCCGCCGCTCATCTGTCCCGTGATGAAGGCGAAGGCGCGGCGTGCCAACGCCACCCAATCCGGACGGTCGAAGGCGAGACCCGCCTCGGCCAGCGCGGCAATCATCAGCCCGTTCCAATCGGCCAGCACCTTGTCGTCGAGCCCGGGCCGCACCCGCGGCGCGCGCGCTGACAGCAGCAGGTCGCGGCAGCGCGCCAGCGCGGCTTCGGTCGCCGCATCGGCGAGGGCCGGGTGGGCCAGCCGGTTGAGGATCGTCTTGCCCTCCCAGTTGCCGTCTGCCGTCACGTCGTAGAAGCGCTTGAAGAGGGCCGCCTCGTCTCCCAACGCCGCGTCGATTTCGGCCTCCGACCAAACGTAGAATTTTCCTTCCTCGTGCTCGCTGTCGGCGTCGAGGCTGCTGTAGAAGCCGCCTTCGGGATCGGTCATCTCGCGTTCGAGCCAGCCGATCGTCTCCGCGACCCGTTGCGCGTAGAGCGGGTCGCGGGTCTCCTGCCAGACCAGCGTCAGGAGGCTTACCAGCTCGGCATTGTCGTAGAGCATCTTCTCGAAATGCGGCACCAGCCA
>DASYUS010000232.1:0-5655 GCA_036000945.1 Allostellaceae bacterium | reverse complement strand
CGGTCGAGACCGGTGAGGACGCGCAGCGAAGCTTCCGCCCGCGTGCTGAGAAAAAATCCCATGCCGGGATCGAGGATCAGCCGCTCGCGGGCGATGCCGGCGACAGCGAGCCGGGCGATCCGCTCGGTGAAGAAGGCGTCGATCCGCTGCCACACCTCGTCGGCCGTAAGATCGACCTGCTGCGCCCGTCTGTCGCCGCCGACGGCATGCATCACCACCAGCCGGCAGCGCCCCCCGGCCAGCTCGGGATAGATCGCCGGGTCGGGAAAACCCCGGATGTCGTTCAAGTAATCGACGCCGCGCCCGAGCGCATAGCGCTGCACCTCCGGCCGAAACGTGTCGATGGCGAGCGGGGTGCCGCTGCCGGCAAGCGCCGCAATCACCGGGTCGAGCCGACGGATCTCCTCCTCCGGCGGCACCGGGTCGGCCGCGACGTTGCTTGCGGCAGCGCCGAGTTCGACGATGTCGGCGCCGCCTTTGGCGAGGCGGCGCGCCTGGGCGATTGCCGCCGCGGGGTCGAGAAAGCGGCCGCCGTCGGAAAACGAGTCGGCGGTGATGTTGACGATGCCGACGATCAGCGGCCGCGGCATCGGCTCAGCCCGGGCGCGAGCGTTCGAGGATCGCGCCAACCGCCTCGGCGTCGCCGAAAATGTCGAGCTTCTCGACCTCGACCCGGATGTGCCCGACCCGCGGGTCGGCAAAGCACGCCTCGCAGATCCGCGCGGCGAGGCCCTCGCAAAGATCGATGTGGCCAGATTGGGCGATCTGTCGAATCGCCGCCACCACCTTCTCGTAATTGATGACGCGACGGCGATCCTCGCCCGGAAAGGTGGCCTCGGCCGTCGCAGTCAGCTCGACCGAGACCCGGACGCGCTGCGGGCGCTCGCGCTCGGCGCGGCGGATCCCGATGCTGCAGATCAGCACGAGGCCGCGCACGACGACGGTGTAGCGCTCTGCCGCGCGTTCTGCGCCCGCCCTTCCCATGCTACCTCGCCTTCACCCAAGTACTGGCTCTCGGCGCAGGCCGGGATCCATTTCTCGACCTCTCAGCAGCGCGGGCATGGGTCCCGGCCTTCGCCGGGAACCCGTTCTTGGGAAGTCGTGCCGGCCGAACCCGGCGCGCTGCCCGCTTCCCCTATTTCAACGTCGGGTCGTGCAATGTCGTGTCCTGCCCCTGGACCGGGTCGGCGATCGCCGCGGCGAGACCGCGCACGCCCTTCCATTCCTCGGGCGCGCGTGCCCTGCCGTTGCTGCCGATCTGGTCGATCCCCCAATAGATTTCGAGGCGGTGGTTGTCGGGATCGCGGAACTCGACGGCGAGCTGGCAGCCGGCCCGGCGGCGGCCCTCGAAATCGATCTCGACGCCGTGCTGGCGCAGGTGGTCGCGGGCGCGCAGCACCTCGTCGAGCGTCGCCACCTCGAAGGCGATGTGGTTGAGCTCGACATTCTCCGCCGCCTGCGTCGCCGAGCCGACCAATGCGATGCCGTGGTGGTCGGGGTTGCAGCGCAGAAACGCCATGCCGCCCGGCACCATTGCATCGGGGTAGATGTCGGAGACCTCGAACCCGAGCACCTCGGAGTAAAAGCGTACCGAGCGCGCGACATCGCGCACGTTGACCACGACATGGCCGATTTTGCCGATGCGAAACGGCATGCCCTTTGGCCGCGCCATCGCCTTCAACTCGTCGACGTCGATCATGTGAGGCTCCATCACATTCGGCGGCCCGCGGCATTGGACGCGGCCCGTCCAAGAGTGCCATATTGTGCCGGCATTGCAACATTGTGCCGGCCGCACCCCGCCCGTGAGCCGATCGATGCCGTTGCGCCTGATTTTCCGGCTTTGCGCCGCCGCGCTCCTGTTCCTCGGCGGCGGCGCCTCGCTCGCCGCCGCACCGGCGTCGGGACGCTGGCAGGTGGTGCTCGTCGCCGGCGACAATGCCGAGCCGGTGTTCGACAACGCGGTCGCGGCGGTCAGCGATTGGCTGCAGGCCGATGGGGTGCGAACCGCCACCATTCATCGCCTCAGCGCCAGCCCACCGGCGCGCGATCCGGCGATCGAGCCGGCGTCGGTCGCACGCGTGCTGCGGCGCATCGCATCGCTGCAGGCGCGGCCGGGCGAGCGCTGCCTCGTCTTCATCACCTCGCACGGCAAGCAGGAGGGCATCTGGCTTGCAGCCAGCGGTGAATTTCTGGAGCCGGCCGGCCTGGCCCGCGCCTTGTCGGTCGGGTGCGCCGCGGTGCCGACCGTCGTCATCCTGTCGAGCTGCTACAGCGGCGTCTTCGCCGCCGGCCCGATGAAGGCGCCGAACCGGATCATCCTCTCTGCCGCGCGGGCCGACCGGCCATCCTTCGGCTGCCAGGCCGACCGCACCTATACGGTGTTCGACGAGTGCCTCTTGTCGGCCCTGCCGCGCGCGCCGACCTGGCGGGCGGTGTATGAGGGCAGTCGCGACTGCGTGACCCGGCGCGAGCGGCGGCTCGCTGTGCTGCCGTCGCAACCGCAGGCGGCGTTCGGTACGGCGGTGCGCAATCTGGCCGTGCGCTGACCCGGAGCCTCGATGCAATTCGGCGTGCAGTTTTTCCCCGATGTCCGGCCGGAGGAAAAATCGGCGGCTTCCTATTTCGCGGAGGCGCTCGACCTCGCCGAGGAAGCCGACCGGCTGGGCTATACGCATATCCGCATCGTCGAGCATTATTTTCACCATTACGGCGGCTACAGCCCCAACCCGATCGTCTTTCTCGCTGCGGCGGCGCAACGGACGCGGCGGGCGCGGCTGGTGACCGGCGCGGTCTTGCCGGCCTTCAACCACCCGCTCAAGCTCGCCGGCGAGATCGCGATGCTCGACGCGCTGAGCCAGGGCCGCCTCGATGTCGGCTTTGCGCGGGCGTTTCTGCCGCACGAGTTCCGCCGCTTCGGCCGCTCGCCCGACGAGTCGGTGGCGCGGTTCCGCGAGGGGATCGAGCAGGTCGACCTGCTGCTGTCGCGCGAGAACGCGACCCACCACGGCCGCTTTCACACGATCGAGAACACCACCTCGCTGCCGCGGCCGACGCAGCGTCCGCGGCCGAAATTCTACGTCGCCGCGCTCGCCACCCCGGAATCGTTCGAATTTGCCGGCCGCATGGGCTATTCGGTGATGGCGATCGCCTTTGTCGCCGAGAAGATGCGGCCGCTGCTCGCCGCCTATCGCAACGCCTGGCGGGCGGCCGGCCACCCCGGCAGCGGCGAGGTGATGATCGCCTTCCACCTTTATTGCGAGCCCGACGGCGGGCGCGCCCGCGCCTTCGCCTCGCCGCTCCTCGACGCCTATCTGAGGTCCCTGGTTGATGCCGCCTCGGACTGGCTCGACGGCCGGACTTCAGAGGATTATCCCGGCTACGACAAGGTGATCGCCGCCTTGCGCGCCTCCAGCGCGGCCGAACAGATCGCCGCGGGCGGCGCCTGGATCGGTTCGCCCGACGAGATCGCTGCGACGATCGCCCGCCTGGACGAGGAATTCGGCGGCTTCGAACACGCCTCGCTGCAGGTCAATTTCAACACGATGGCGTTCGGCCCCGCGCTCGCCTCGCTGCGCCTCTTCGCCCGCGAGGTGATGCCCCGCTTCCCCAGCTGACCCGGGAATGGAGGCGCCTCGGCCTCAGCGCTTCCAGAACGGCTTGGCGGCGATCAGGCGGTCGAGATCCTTGCGCAGCCGGCGGTCCCGCCCGGCAAGGCGCCGCTCGTGCCAATCGACGACGCCGGCACCGGCCTCCGCGATCATCGCGGAATCGTCATTATACCTGGCCAGCGAGGCGACGATGCCGCGGGCGACGCGCAGATCGTTGGCATCGCCCAAATCGTCCTGCAGCCGCTTCAGCCGCTTGGTAAACCGGACGACCGCCTTTTCCGCATAGAGGCTGCCGAGCGCCTCGGTCGCGTAGCGCAGTTTCTTCAGCGCGATGCGCAGCTTGTGCCGGTCTTGCGCGGATTGCCGCGCAAATCCCTTGCTTTGCCGCTTTGCCGCCCGGCGACGGCGAGTGAGGATGCGGCCGGCCAGCGCGCCGATCGGCTCGTCGAGGTCGGCCGATGCGGCGCCGGCCCGCCATTCGCGGCTTTCGAACCAGCGCAGCTGGTGCAGCAATAGCGCCGTATAACGGCGTGAACGGACCGCACGGGCCGCCTTTGCATAAGCCGTCTGACGCCGGCGCTCGGCCGCCGCGGCCAAAGCGGTGAGGCCCGGCGCAGCCACCGCCTTCTGCGCCGGAGCAAGCAGCGCGTTGGTGAACACATCGAGGTTGCGCGCCGGGCCGAGCGTGTCGGCGAGCCAGCGCAGCTCATCGGAGGCGTGCCGCCACTGCTCGGCCGGGAGGATTTTGCCGAACCCCGAGAGGATGGCGCGCAGCCGGCGCACAGCGACCCGCATCTGGTGGATGCCCTCGGCGACGCCGGCGAGGACCGCCGCCTCGTTGTGCAGGATCTGGGCGAGGCACGCCGCGCCGATCCGCTGCAAGGCCGCCTCGCTGCTCATCTCGGGATCGAGCTCGACGGCGGCCGCATGGGCGGCCGAGGCTGGCGCCGGCGCGTGCGCCATGAGCCGATAGCCGCGCGCCGCCTTGCTGTGCTGCTCCAGCCGCAGCGGCGCCACCGCGAGCAGCTCGAGCGCCACATCGTAGAGCGCCGCCGGTGCGCCGCTTTTCAGCTCGAGTTCGACTTCGCTGACCGGCTCGCTGGCATCGCGGGCGAGCGCGTAGACTCGGCCCCGGTCGATCGCCGCCTCTATCACCGTATCGGGCGCCGGGGTTAGCGCAATCGTGCGCCGCGCGATCTCGGTGCGAAATAGTGGGAGCAATCGGCCGACGATTTCGGAAGCGAGAAAACGGCCGCTCTCGGCGGCCTGTGGATCGGGCCGCGCGCCAGCGATCGCATCTTCCCACTCGCCGCGCGTCAGTCCGTCGACGCCGTCCCGCGCGTCGGATTTGACGGTCTGAACAAAATGCCCGTCCTCTTCGCGGACGCGCAATTGCAGACCCTGTCGTGCCAGCGCATGGTCCGACGTGTCGAAATAGGTGCTGACGAGAAGCCGACGACTGGTGCCGTCGCGATGGTCTGCCCGAGCTTCGAGGGCGCGCACCAAGCCCGGCAGGTTCCGGGCGCGGGCGGCGAGCTTCAGTTCGGTCTCGGTCGCGATCTCGGCCTCCCGGCGACGCGCCGGCTAGAACGGCTCGGAGCCGATGACCGTCGTGCGGTGCATCAGCCGGCGCTCGGGCAGCGCATAGTCGCAGATCGCCAGGTGCATGGCGCTCGCGTTGTCCCACATCACCAGATCGCCCACCCGCCAGCGATGGCGGTAGCAAAACTCCGGCCGCACGCAGAAGGCATCGAGCTCGGCGATCAGGTCGAGGGCTTCGTCTTCCGGCATGCCCTCGATGCCGACGCACTCGCCGGCGGTCACATAGAGTGCCTTCCGACCGGTATGGGGATGGGTGCGCACGATCGGGTGCGCAACGTCCGGGGTCTCCGCCAGCTGCTCTGCAGTCAGTTTCGGGCGCGGGCTGTTCTCGACCCGCCGCCGCATCGCATAGCGATGGATCGCCTTCAACCCGGCAAGGCGTCCTTTCATTGCTACGGGCAGCGCCTCATAGGCGGCGATCGTGTTGGCGAACACCGTGTCGCCG
>DASYUS010000231.1:0-1735 GCA_036000945.1 Allostellaceae bacterium | reverse complement strand
CGCCGCGGCGCGTGCGGCAAGGGCCTCGTCGTCGGGCAGGAATTCGAGCGCGCGGTCGAGCCGGCCGGCGCGTTCGAGGTCGCGGATCAGCCTCGCCTGGCGGTCGAGCGCTGCCCGCCCGCGCGCCTCGGCGACCGACAGTGCCTCGCCCTGCAGATAATTGTCGCGCAGGACGAGGGCGGCGACATCGTCGGCCATCTCGGCCAGGAGCGGCTCGCGTTCCTGAGGGCCGAGCGCTCCCGCCGCGATCGCGCCGCTCAACAGGATCTTGATGTTGACTTCGTGGTCCGACATCGAGACGCCGGCCGAATTGTCGATCGCGTCGGTGTCGATGCGCCCGCCTTTGAGCGCATAGGCAACCCGGCCGCGTTGCGTGACGCCGAGATTGGCGCCTTCGCCGACGACCTTGGCGCGGATCTGCTCGCCGTCGGTGCGCAAGGCGTCGTTGGCGCGGTCGCCGACCTCGGCGTGGCTCTCGCCCTGCGCCTTGACGAAGGTGCCGATGCCGCCGAAGAACAGGAGATCGATTTCGGCCGTCAGCAGATGGCGGATCAGCTCCGCCGGGGTCAGATGGTCCTCGGCGATGCCGAAGAGGCGCTTCATTGCGGCGTTGATCGGGATGGCCTTGAGGCTGCGCTCGAAGACGCCGCCGCCCGGCGAGATCAGCGCCCGGTCGTAATCGGCCCAGGTCGAGCCGCGCAGGCGGAAGAGGCGCTGGCGCTCGGCAAAGCTCTCCGCCGGGTCCGGGTCGGGGTCGATAAAGATGTGCATGTGGTTGAACGCGGCGATGAGGCGGGTGCAGCGCGATTGCAGCATGGCGTTGCCGAACACGTCGCCGGCCATGTCGCCGACCCCGACCACGGTGAAATCGCTCGCCTGGAGGTCGCGCCCGAGTTCGCGGAAGTGCCGCTTCACGAGCTCCCAGGCGCCGCGCGAGGTGATCGCCATCGCCTTGTGGTCGTAGCCCTTGGAACCGCCCGAGGCGAAGGCGTCGCCGAGCCAGAAGCCGTATTCCTCGGCGATCCCGTTGGCGATGTCGGAGAAGGTGGCGGTGCCCTTGTCGGCGGCGACGACGAGATAGGGGTCGTCGCCGTCGTGGCGCACCACCGCGGGCGGCGGCACCACGCGATGCGCGCCGTTGGTTGCAGCAATGTTGTCGGTAAGATCGAGCAGGCCGCGGATCAGGATCTTGTAGCATTCGACGCCTTCCCCAGCGACCTGCTCGCGCGCCGCCGGCGGGCGCTTCAGGACGAAGCCGCCTTTCGAGCCGACCGGAACGATGACCGCGTTCTTGACCGTCTGCGCCTTCATCAATCCCAGGATCTCGGTGCGGAAATCCTCTCGCCGGTCGGACCAGCGGATGCCGCCGCGCGCGACCCTGCCGGCGCGCATGTGCACCCCCTCGACGCGCGGGCTGTAGACGTAGATTTCGTAAAGCGGCCGCGGCATCGGGAAGAGGTCGACCGCCTGCGACTCCAGTTTGACCGCCAGCGCCTCCTTCGGCTCGCCGGCCGGGGCGGTCTGGTAATAATTCGTGCGCACGCTTTTGAGGATGAGCGTCAGGTAGGCCCTGAGGATGCGGTCTTCGTCGAGGCTTTCGACGGCGTCGAGCGCATGGTCGATCGCCTGCACCTCGGCCATCGCGTTGAGCGAGGGCCTGGCGGCGCGGACCGGATCGAAGCGATGCTCGAAGAGCTGCACGAGGCGGCGCGTGATCGGTGCATGCTGCGCCAGC
>DASYUS010000230.1:0-1676 GCA_036000945.1 Allostellaceae bacterium | reverse complement strand
TTCGGGCCAGTGATCACGGATCGTCCTGCAGGCGCCGCGGATTGCCGCCTTGGGCATCTCAGCCCCCGGACGCGAATTCGGGGTAGAGGGTCATGCCGCCGTCGACGAACAGCGTGACGCCGTTGACATAGTCGCTGGCGTCGGACGCCAGCCAGACGGCGGCGCGGGCAACATCTTCGGGCTCGCCGATGCGCTTGTACGGCACCAGCCGCATCAGCGCCTCGTAGGCCTCGGGCGTCGACCAGGCGTCGGTGTTGATCGGCGTGCGGGTCGCTCCGGGCGCCAGCCCATTGACCCGGATCCCCTGCGGCGCCAGCTCCTGGGCGATCGTTTTCATCAGCATCATCACGCCGCCCTTCGAGGCCGCGTAATTGGCGTGGCCGGCCCACGGGATGACCTCGTGCACCGAGCTCATACAGATGATCTTGCCGAGCGCGCGCGACACCTCGGGGCGGCGGCCGCGCCGCAGAAATTCGCGAACCGCCGCACGGGCGCAGAGGAACTGTCCGGTCAGGTTGACCCCGATGACGGTGTTCCACTGCGCCAGCGTCATCTCCGCGAACGGCGCGTCGCGCTGCAACCCGGCATTGGCGACGACGATGTCAAGCGTGCCGAAAGCCGCGCATGCCGCCTCGAACATCGCGCCGACCTGGTCCTCGCTCGAAACGTCCGCGTGCAGCGCAATCGCCTGGCCGCCGGCAGCCGAGATTTGCTCGGTCACCGCGTGGGCGTCAGCTTCGCCGGCGACATAATTGACCGCGACCGCGGCGCCGGCCTCCGCCAGCGCGATTGCAACCGCCTTGCCGATCCCCGAATTGGCGCCGGTGACAAGCGCCTTCTGCCCGGCCAATGGCTGCTCGGCGAGGCCGTGCCGGATGATCGCGCTGTGCTCCCTGATGTCCATCTCACCCTCCGTTTTCGCTGCACAAGAGATACGGGGCGAGCTCTCGGAGCGGAAATACCGGGCGACGATGGTTTCGATGCACGCCGCCTATCGCGCGCCGCGAATTTGTCTTGTGCAGCGCAAAAAGCCGCGGCACCGTGAGCGCATGGAAATGCACCAAGTGCGTTATTTTCTGGCGGTGGCAGACAGCCTGAACTTCACCCGGGCGGCCGAGCAGTGCCATGTCTCGCAGCCGGCGCTGACCCGGGCGATCCAGCAGCTCGAAGAGGAGATGGGCGGATTGTTGCTGCGCCGGGAGCGCAAGCTGACGCACCTCACCGATTTCGGCCGGCTGATCGAACCGCATCTGCGCCAGCTCGCCGCCGACGCCGAAGCGGCGAAGACCACGGCAAAGCGCTTTCTCAACCTGCAGCAGGCGCAGATCCGGATCGGCGTCATGTGCACGGTCGGCCCGGCTAGGTTCATGGGATTTCTCGCCGCCTTCGGCGCCGCTAATCCGGGGTGCGATCTCACCCTGGTCGAAGGCGTCCCGGCGGGACTGTCGCAAATGCTGCTGCAAGGCGAGCTCGACCTCGCGGTGATGGCGCAGCCCGAGGCGTTCAGCGAGCGCCTCGACGTGCTGCCGCTCTACCGCGAGCGCTTCTGCATCGCCTTCCCGGCGGGCCACCGCCTCGAACAGCAGAACCGGGTCGCCGTCAGCGATGTCGTCGGCGAGACCTATCTGCGCCGGATCAATTGCGAATACCGCGACTATCTCGCCGACCGGCTGGCT
>DASYUS010000229.1:0-6079 GCA_036000945.1 Allostellaceae bacterium | reverse complement strand
CCTCCCAGGCCGCCCGGTCGCCGTTCAAGAGCGCGTCGGGGAGGGCCTCCGGTGCCAATCACCGATCTCGATCAGGATAGCGCGGCGAAGAAATCGTTGCCCTTGTCGTCGACGACGATAAAGGCCGGAAAATCGACCACTTCGATGCGCCAGATCGCCTCCATGCCGAGTTCCGGGTATTCGAGGAGCCCGACCTTCTTGATGCAGTCCTGCGCGAGGCGGGCGGCCGGGCCGCCGACCGAGCCGAGGTAGAAGCCGCCGTGCTGCTTGCACGCGGCGCGCACCTCGGCGCCGCGATTGCCCTTGGCAAGCGTTATGAAGCTGCCGCCCGCCGCCATGAACGGTTCGACATAGCTGTCCATCCGCCCCGCCGTCGTCGGCCCGAACGAGCCCGAGGCATAGCCCTCGGGCGTCTTCGCCGGCCCGGCATAATAGATCGGATGATCCTTGACGTATTGCGGCAGGCCGAGGCCCTGGTCGAGCCGCTCCTGCAGCTTGGCGTGGGCGATGTCGCGGGCAACGATCAGCGTGCCGTTGAGGCTGAGGCGCGTCTTTATCGGATAGCGCGACAGGGTGCGGCGGATCTCCTCCATCGGCCGCGACAGATCGATCGGCACGACCTCGCCGCCGAGCGTTTTCTCGTCGATCTCCGGCAGGAAACGCGCCGGGTTTTCCTCTAGCTGCTCGAGGAAAACGCCGTCGGCGGTGATCTTGCCGAGGATCTGGCGGTCGGCCGAGCACGAGACGCCGATGCCGATCGGCAGGCTCGCGCCGTGCCGCGGCAGCCGGATCACCCGCACATCGTGGCAGAAATACTTGCCGCCGAATTGCGCGCCGATGCCGAGGCCGCGGGTCAGCTCCAGGACTTCGGCCTCGAAATCGCGGTCGCGGTAGGCCTGGCCGTATTTGTTGCCGGAGGTGGGGAGGGTGTCGAGATAGTGGCAGCTCGCCAGCTTTACCGTCTTCAGATTCATCTCGGCCGAGGTGCCGCCGATGACGATCGCCAGGTGATAGGGCGGGCAGGCGGCGGTGCCGAGCGTGCGGGTCTTGTCGTCGATGAATTTGAGCAAGGATTTCGGGTTCAGCACTGCCTTCGTCTGCTGATAGAGAAAGCTCTTGTTCGCCGACCCGCCGCCCTTGGCGATGAAGAGGAAATGGTATTCGTCGCCCGGCTCGGCGTAGATGTCGATCTGCGCCGGCAGATTGTCGCCGGTGTTGACCTCCTCGTACATCGACAGGGGGGCGACCTGGCTGTAGCGCAGGTTGGTCTCGGTATAGGTGCGCCGGATCCCCTCGCTGAGCGCCGCCGCATCGTCGGCGCCGGTCCAGACGCGCTCACCCTTCTTGCCCATGACGATCGCGGTGCCGGTGTCCTGGCACATCGGCAGCACCTTGCCGGCGGCGATGTTGGCGTTCTTCAACAGATCGAAGGCGACGAAGCGGTCGTTCGACGACGCTTCGGGGTCGTCGAGAATGGCGCGCAGCTGCGCCAGATGGCCGGGGCGCAAGAGGTGCTGGCAATCGACGAAGGCCTGGCGCGCGAGCAGCGTCAGCGCTTCCGGCGCGACCTTGACGACGCGCTCGCCGTCGAACGACGCGAGCGAAACATGGTCGCCGGTGAGCTTCCGGTAGGGCGCTTCGTCCTCGCCCAGCGGAAACAGCTCGTGGAACGCAGCCTCGCTCATGCCGGACTCCAAAACGAATGAGGGCGCAGAATCTTCCTTTGCGCGCTGGCGTCAAGCGATCAGCCGGTTACGAGATCGGATTCCCGGCGCAAGCCGGGATCTACCGAGCAACCATTTCGCCTGCGGACGAGTGGATCCCGGCTTGCGCTGGGAACGCGGCTTTTGGTTGAGCGCTAGACGCCGAAGATGGCGCGGCGGACCTCGACGTGCTCGCCTTCCTTCCGCTCAGCAGCGCTTTCCCCGCCCGGGCCGCAGGCCTCGGCGATCGTCAGGGGTTCGCTGCGGATCTCCCAGTACCGGCCCTGGCCCCAGATGCCGACCCCGCCGCCCCTGCCGTCTTCGTAATAGCCGTCGTGCAACTCGACGATGGTCCAACCGGCTTGGCGCAGCGCCGCCATCGCCTCGGTGTCGCCAACGCAGAAGAAATCGGTCGCGGCGGCGGCGCCGGCAACGCCGGACGGGGTGCTGCGGCTGAGCTTGACCTGGACGTTCGGGAATTCGAGCCGCTCGCCAGCGCAGCGGACGATGAACATCATGGCGCTCGCCGGAGAAACCGTGCGACATGCTCGACGAAGGCGCCGGGCTGCTCGAGTTCTGGATGGTGCCCCGCCTCCGCAATTGTCGCGAATTGCGCGCCGGGGATCAGCGCGGCGTAGGCGCGGCCATAGTCGGGTGTGACGACGCGGTCGCTCTCACCCGACAGCACCAAAGTCGGCACCGCGATGCGCCGCAGCCAGTGCTTCAGCTGCGGATTGTACATATGCGGTCGCCAGGCGTAGAGGCACAGCGCATCCCAGTTGCGGGCGAGCAGGATCACCTCCTCGTCGCTCAGCGCCTCGTCGATCACCGCCTGCCAGCCGAGACCATGGACGCCAGCCGGCCGGTTCACCGAATCGTGCCAGCTGCGGCGGCTGAGTTCGGCCGGGTTGGTGTTGAAGAAATGGACGATGTCGCGTTCTTCGCGTCCGCCAAGCTTGATCCCGACCGGGTCGACCAAGACGAGCCGATCGAGCTTCGGGTGGCCGCCGACCGCGACCTCGGCGGCGATCCACCCGCCGAACGAAAAGCCGATCATCACCGCCTTGCCGGGCAGCCCGTCGAGCACCGCGCGATAGAGGTGGACGAGGTCGTACATCGTGTCGAAATCCTCCGGCCGCGGCGAATTACCGAAGCCGGGATGCGACGGCGCGGTCACCTCGCCGTGCCCGGCGAGCAGATCGACAAACGGCGCCTTCGAGCTGACCGGATTGACGCCGTGCACGAGCAGGATCGGCCGCCCGCTGCCGCGGGTGATAACCTCCAGATCGAGCGGGCCGACCAGCAATCTGCCGGTCACGACATACCCCCACCCCGACCCTCCCCCGCCAGCGGGGGAGGGGGAGCCGCGATGGCGCCGCCGATAATTCCCTCCCCCGCTGGCGGGGGAGGGTTAGGGTGCGGGTACCGCGCTGCGCTCGTCACTTCGCCGCGGCCTGCCGCGCCAGCCACGCCGTCTCGTCCGCGTCGATCGGCGCCAGGTCCTGCAGTTGCGGCAGGACTTCCCTGGCGGCAAGCGTAAAGCTCTTCTCGGCCTCGGCGTGCGTCACCCGCCCCTGGCGGGTCATCATGATGATGTGGTGGATGCCGCCGACGCGCTTGCGGAATTCGGTGATCTGGCGGGCGACGGTGTCGGGGTTGCCGGCAAACATCTGGCCTTGGCCGACCAAGACCTCGGCATCGAGGTTAGTCGGGCGCGGCCGGCGCGAGGCGCTGGTGCGCCACGCCGCCGGCGCCATCTCCGGGGCGACGGCGCCGGGCTGGAACTTGGCGAATTGCGGTGCGCTCTTGATGCTGACGGTGAGGAACCAGGCGATCTTCTGGCCGATGCGCAGGGCCTCTTCGTCGGTGTCGCCGACATAGGCGAAGGCCATGTAGGAAAACCGGTCCTCGCCCGGCGCCGGCAGCGCCGCTTCGGCCCGCGCCTTCTTGTAGGCGTCGAACGCCTGCCAAGTGCGGTCGTAGCCGCCGAAGAGCAGCGTGTTGACGATGTTGCGCCGGCCCAATTCGGCGCAGGTCGGCAGGTCCGACGTCGCCGCCCAGAATTCGGGGCGGGGCTCCTGGTAGGGGCGCGGCCAGATGTTGACATGCGGGTGGGTGAAGAACTTGCCCTCCCAGCTGAATGGCCCGTCCCGCGTCACCAGCGCCTTTTCGATGAGGTCGATCGCCTCCCACTCGCGCTCGCGGATGCGCATCGGGTTGGCGTCGCCCGACACCATCTCGGTGGCGCCCGATTTGACGAAGCCGATCTCCAGCCGGCCCTTCGATAGGATGTCGATCGTCGCGTATTCCTCGGCGACCCGCACCGGGTCCGGGCGCACCGTGATCAGCGTGCCGAGCGACAGGATGCGCGACTTCTTGGTGATGTTGGCGACGACGCCGGTGATCACCGGGCTCGCCGCCCACAGATTGTTGATCCCGGAATGGTGCTCGTTGGTGACGATGTGGAGGCCGATGTCGTCGCACAGCCGGTATTCGTCGAAGATCTCGTCGTAGAGCCGGGCGGCGATCTTCGGGTCGCAGTACTTGTTGGGAAGGCTCGCGCGTACCGACTCGGCCGCGTCGAGCACCTCGGCCGGAACGAAGGGGTAGGGGTTCTCGCAGTGGTTCCACAACTCCATGCCGCTACCCTCCGCCGCCGCCACTAAGTCATTGCGAGGAGCCCAACGGGCGACGAAGCAATCTCGCTCCGCTGAGCGCGAGCGGCAGGAGATTGCTTCGCTTCGCTCGCAATGACAATTGGGCTTTGTGTGGCTAGCGCTTGCGGAAGCTGTCGAGGGTGACGACTTCGCCGCTCGGCTTGTCCGCCGGTTTCGGCGGCAGCGCGACCGGGGCCGGCACGGCGCCGCGCGGCGCCGGCTTACTCTCCGCCACGGTGAATTCGAGCGCGAAATTGACCGACGGGTCGGCAAAGCCGCGCACCGCCGCGAACGGGATCGTCAGGCGCTCGAGCTGCTTGTCGAAGCTCAGCGTGACGGAAAAGCCATCCTCGCCGATTTCCAGATCCCAGAACTGGTGCTGCAGGACGATCGTCATCTCCTCGGGGTAGCGCGCGCGAAGCTGTTCGGGAATGACGACCCCGGGCATCCGCGTATCGAAGCCGATATAGAAATGATGGGCGCTGCGCAGGCCTTCGCGCGCGGCGCGCTTCAAGGCGTCGCGCACGACGCCGCGCAATGCGCGCTCGACCATCTTGTCGTACTGGAACAGATCCTGCGCCATCACCCCTCGCCGGACCGCCACGGCCGCCTCGCCAAGGCGAAGTGAGGGGCTTCTGTTGCCCGGTGCCCCTCGGACCGCGAGTTGATTGCTAGCTTCACCCGGTTAAGGGTTAGGCCGCAAGCGCCTCTGTTGCGAAGTTATCGTTCGCAGCTAGGTTTTTGACCCGATAACGGTGGTATCATGCCGAGCGACGGTTTTACCTTTACCACGCGCGTCGAACCTGTTTCGCCCCCATACGCCGCCGGCGATTCGTGCGCCGGCGGGAATTGGTGGAGGCGCCGGGTACCGCCCCCGGGTCCGCAACGCTTATTCCGTAAGCCGTGTATCGCCATAGTCGGTTGCCCGACGCGAAAGATATAGGGTGCGAGCAGCCGAAAGGCAATCGGCCGCGCATCCTTCGAGACAGCCGCTTCGCGGCTTCCTCAGGATGACGTAGGGTGGGGAAACCGTCATGCTGAGGAGCGTCCCGCGAAGCGGGACGCGTCTCGAAGCACGCAGGGCAAAGATGCAGCGATGCCGTTGACCCCGGAGCAGGAACAGGAAATCGCCGCCGAGCGCGGCGTGAGCCGCCCGACGCGACGCGCCACGGTGCCGGCATTGGAAGAAATCCTCTACGAGCCATTGCCGGTGCTCGACCACGGCTTCGTCCGCGTCGTCGACTACATGGGCGATGACGGCGCGATCGTCCAGGCGGCGCGGGTCTCCTACGGCCGCGGCACCAGGCGGGTCAGCGAGGACCGGGGCCTCATCAACTACCTGATGCGCCACCGCCACACCACCCCGTTCGAGATGTGCGAGATCAAGTACCACGTGAAGTTGCCGATCTTTGTCGCCCGGCAGTGGATCCGCCACCGCACCGCCAACGTCAACGAGTACTCGGCGCGCTACTCGATCCTCGACAACGAGTTCTACATCCCGGCGCCGGAGCACCTGGCGGCGCAGGCCGCGACCAACCGCCAGGGCCGCGGCGACGTCATCGAAGGCGAGGCGGCCCGCCGCGTCCTCGACCTGTTGCGCGCCGACGCCGAACGCGCCTACGCCGGCTACACCGAACTGCTCAACGAGGACGAGACCGGCATCCCCCGCGACCCGTCCTGGCCCGGCCTCGCCCGCGAGCTGGCCCGGATGAACCTGTC
>DASYUS010000228.1:0-2015 GCA_036000945.1 Allostellaceae bacterium | reverse complement strand
GCCGAGCCCCCAATGGCACGAGGCGACGACGATGTCGGCCTCCCGGCGCAACCCGGCGATGTCGTCGGCGAAGGCGGCAAGATAGGCCTTGTCGGCCCAGGTCACGATGACGGGCGGGATCCCCGGCCGGTTCATCGGCGGCAGGCGCGGCTGCACCCGGTGCGCCGGCACCTGGTAGGCAGTGTGGCCGGGGATGACGGCGATGCCGCCGGATCGCTCGCTCGCCTCGTGGTTGGTCGGCCAGTAGACCGAGCTGCGTTGGAGAAACCCGACGCGCCGCCCGCCCGCGCTGACGGCCGCCGGCGCCCGCGCCGCGGCAAGATCGGCCCCGGCCCCGGTATGAGCAATGCCGAGCCGGTCGAGCCGGCCGATCGAACCGGCAATCGCGGCCCCGCCGTAATTGACGTTATTGGCGAGCCCGACCGCGGCGATCCCGGCGGCCTGCAGCGCCTCGCCGGCAATCTCGGGATCGGCGAAAAACCCCTCGTGCTCGACCGTATGCCCGTCCGGCGGCCGATAGAGCAGGCATTCGAGATTGCCGAAGACGAGATCGGCAGCCTGCAACTCCGCGCCGATGCGGGCGAACGGCACCGCCGGGTCGGCGACGTTCATCAGGTTCACATCGCCGGCAAGGATCATCGAGGGCATCTGGAACGGCTCCTTGTCGTACATACATCTGTTAGTATGTGAGCGATGGACTTCGAATGGGACGAGCCGAAACGCCTGTCCAACATCTTAAAGCATGGCATCGACTTTGCCGATGCGATCAGGATCTTCGGGAGCGAATTTATCGAGAGCGAGGATCTCCGCCACGATTACGGCGAGCGCCGCTTCCGCGCGGTCGGGCGGCTCGGTGAGCACATTGTCCAGATCGCTTACACTTGGCGTGACGAGCGGCGACGGATCATCAGCGCCAGAACGGCAGGACGAAATGACCGAAGAACGTATCACGCGCGTTTCCCTCAAAGAGGGGCGTAAGATGAAAAGCCTGACTGATTGGGACCGGTTGCGTCGGATGACCGAGGAGGAGATCGAGCGTAACGCCGCCGAGGACCCTGATAACCCGCCATGGACCGAGGAGGAATGGGCTCGCGCTCGTGTCGTCTGGCCGCAAGGCAAGGCGCCGGTGACACTGCGCCTCGACCGGGACATCATCGCCTGGTTCAAGCATCAGGGCCGCGGCTACCAGACGCGCATCAACGCCGTGCTGCGCAGCTTCGTTGAGGCGCAGAAGCCGCGCGGCTGGCCTGCGGCACCGGATGTTTCCTCGCAGCCGCGCATCGGCTTAAATCGCGCCAAACGCAGCAAGGGGGCGGCGCGCCGATGATCGACAAACGGGTGCACTCGGTGGCCGAGGCGCTGGACGGCATCAAGGACGGCTCGACCGTGCTGATCGCCGGGTTTGCCCAGGTCGGCGAGCCGCGGGCCTTGATCGACGGGCTGATCGAGCAGGGCGCCCGCGATCTCACCGTCGTCCACAACACCGCCGGGCGCGGCCGCGAGGGCGTGGCGCGCCTTATCGGCGAGGGGCGAGTCAGGAAGATCGTCTGCAGCTTCGCCCGGAGCCGCGGGTCGGTGATTTTCGAGGAGGTGTTCGCGCGCGGCGAGATCGAGCTGGAAATTCTCGGCCAGGGCACATTGGCCGAGCGCATCCGCGCCGGCGCCGCCGGCATTCCCGCCTTCTATACCGCGACCGCCGCCGGCACCAAGCTGGCCGAAGGCAAGGAAACCCGCGTCTTCGACGGCCGCGAATACATCCTCGAACACGCGATCCGCGGCGACGTGGCGCTGGTCGAGGCCTGGCGCGCCGACCGCTGGGGCAACCTCGTCTACCGCGACGCCGGGCGCAACTTCAATCCGGTGATGGCGGCGGCGGCGGAGCTGACGATCGTGCAGACCCAGCACGTCGTCGAACTCGGCGAGCTCTCGCCCGAGGAGATCGCCACCCCCGGCATCTACGTCGACCGGCTCGTCCACGTCGCCGCCGGCGACCCGCCGCTGAAGACGGGATGATG
>DASYUS010000227.1:0-3897 GCA_036000945.1 Allostellaceae bacterium | reverse complement strand
CGTGGCCCAGCTTTACGCCCGTCTGGCCGAAAGCATCCGCGACGGCAAACCGACTGCTCCGGGTTTCGACGCCGCGCTGACCCGGCACCGCCTCCTCGATGCGATCGTGCAAGCCTCCGAGACCGGTCAAAAGCAACGACTCTGAACGTCTCCGTGCGCTTTTTCCTACCCCCGGCTGCGGCGGACGTGGTCTTCGAGCAGGCGCCGCGCGCTGTCGAAGGCGTCGCGGACCGCGACATGCGCATCCTCGTGCGCGTGGTTCGCGCCGGAGTCGCGGCCGACGGCGATCTCGCGACCGGGAACCGTCAGGTCGATATGGACTTCGTATAGATTGCCCTGCTGGTGACGCCGCTGCCCGGGCTCGACGACGACGCGACACGACGTGATCCGATCGAAGAATTGCTCGAGCTCTTCGGCCCGCTCGCGGATGCGGGCTTCCAGCGCCGGCGAGGGCGCCATGTGGCGGAAGGTGATCTGTAGCGGCACCTGCATCGCTATCTCCTGGTTTCGGTGACTCCAGTCTAACGGGTCGGCAGGGCGCCGGGATTGATTCAACGCAATCGCCAGCGCCACCGATCCTCAATCGCCGGGATACCAGCTGGGCTTGCGCTTCTCGCGAAAGCTGGCGAGCCCCTCGGCGGCCTCGGCGCTGTGCCGCCGCGCCGCGGCCTCCGCGACGATTCGGTCATGGAACGCAGGGGTGAACGGCGTTTCCGCGGCCTCAGCGATCAGCCGCTTGGTGATCGACGCCGCCTCGGGCCCCGCCATCAGCAGATGATCGACAAACCGCGCGCCCGCAGCGTCGAGCTCGGCCGCCGGGCACAGCTCGTGGACAAGGCCGACGCTGAGCGCCAGCGCCGCATCGAAGCGCTCGCCGGTCAGGGCGAGACGCCCGGCGGCCCGCGCGCCGAGGCGCTCAACGAGAAGCGGGATGACCGGCGCCGGGGTGATGCCCCAGCGCACCTCGCTGAGGGCAAACACCGCATCCTCGGCGGCGATCGCGATGTCGCAGGCGGCGGCGATGCCGACCCCGCCGCCAAAGCAGCCGCCATGGATCAGCGCGATCGTCGGGCGCGGGAACAGCTGGAGGCCGCGGACCGCCGCGACGGTGCGGCGCGAGAATTCGCGGTTTTCTTCCGACGGCACGGTGCGCAGATGGTCGAGAAAGGCGAGGTCGGCGCCGGCCTGGAAATGCCGTCCGGCGCCGCGCAGCACGACGATCCGCAATGCCGGTTCGTCGGCGAGCCGGGCGAAGGTGTCGAGCAGGGCGTCAATCAGGTCGCCGTTATAGGCGTTGTTGACGCGCGGCCGGTTGAGCGTGACCGCAGCGACGCCGCGGCCGTCGATCGTGCAGAGGACCGGGTCGTTCTCCGCCATTCAGGCCGGCTTCGCTTCGGCCGACCGCCACAGCCGGATCTCCCGCAGCAGCGCCTCGACCGCGCCGCAGGCAAACCCGAGCGAGGTCTCGTCGACCAGGCGGCCGTCGCGGATCTTGCTTTCGCTCGCGGTGATGATGACCTCGCGCGCCAGCGTCACCCGCGCCAGGCACGAATCGAGCGCCACCTTCATGTGTTCGAGACAGCGCGCGCCGCCCAAGGGCCCGCGCGAGGTCGCCATGATCGCGACGTGCTTGTAAGCCAGCACCGACTGGAAACCCGGGCGCGAGGCCCAGTCGATCGCGTTTTTAAGGACGCCGGGGATGCTGTGGTTGAACTCAGGCGCGCACAGCACCAGCCCGTCCGCCGCGTCGATGTCGGCCAGCATCTTCTTGACGATGGGCGGCCGCTTGTCGCCCTCGAAATCCTGGTTGTAGAGCGGGATCGGCGCGAGGTCGTAGAGCCGCAGATCGGCGGTGCCGGCGAATTTCTCGCGCAGCGTTTCCAGCACCGCATTCGAATAGGAGCCAGTGCGCAGGCTGCCCGACATGCCGATCAGAACCGGGGTTTCGTGCGACATCAAGGAGCATCCCCATCGCGGTTGTTCGGCCCGTCATAGCGAAAGCCGCTCGCCATTAGCAACTCTCTCCCGCAGGATGCGGCGTTTGCGACTTCTCGGTCACGGCGATGCTCGAACTGCGGCCCAACTGCGAATGCTGCGATCGCGACCTGATGCCCGATTCGGCGGAGGCGCGGATCTGCTCCTACGAATGCACGTTCTGCCGAGACTGCGCCGAGGGCGTGCTCGGAGGCATCTGTCCGAATTGTGGCGGCGAACTGGTGCGGCGTCCGGTGCGCCCGGCCGCGCGGCTCGCGCGCGACCCGGCCTCGATCCGGCGGGTCGTAAAGCCTGAGGGCTGCGAGCGGCCGATGCCAACGTAGCCTGCCATGAAGCTGCGACCCTCAAGCCGCGGGCTGGTCCCGCCGTTCATCGCGATGGACGTGCTGCGCGATGCGCTGGCACGCGAGGCGGCCGGGCATTCGGTGATCCATCTCGAAGTCGGCCAGCCCGGCACACCGGCGCCCCGGGCGGTGCTCGACGCGGCGCGCGCCGCCCTGGAGGATGACCGCATCGGCTACACCGATTCGCTCGGCATCGCGCCGTTGCGCGAGGCGATCGCCCAGCATTACCGCGAGCAGTACGGCATTGCCGTCGAGCCGGGCGAGATCGCCGTCACCACCGGCTCGTCGGCCGCCTTCCAGCTCGCCTTCATCGCCGCCTTCGAGCCGGGCGACCGCGTTGCGCTGGCGGCACCGGGCTATCCCGCCTACCGCAACATCCTCGCCGCGCTCGGCCTTGAACCGGTGCTGATCGAGGTCGGCGAGAATGCGCACTACCAGCCCAATCCCGAGCTGCTCGCCGATGCCGGCGATCTCGCGGGGCTGATCGTCGCCAGCCCGGCCAACCCGACCGGCACGATGATCCCCGCGGACGATCTCGCCCGGCTCGCCGGCTGGTGCCGCGAGCGTGGCATCCGCCTCGTATCCGACGAGATCTATCACGGAATCACCTACGAAACCGCTCCGCAGACCGCGCGCGCTTTCGGCCGCGAGGCGATCGTCGTCAACTCGTTCTCGAAATATTACAGCATGACCGGTTGGCGGCTCGGCTGGATGGTGGTGCCGCCCGACCTCGCCCGCTCGGTCGAGTGCCTGGCACAGAATTTCTACGTCTCGCCGCCGGCGCTGTCGCAGCTCGCCGCGTTAGCGGCCTTCAGCTGCCGCGCCGAGCTCGACGGCCATGTCGCGCGCTACCGCACCAACCGCGACCGCTTGATCGCCACCTTGACAAAGGCGGGCCTCAGCCGTTTCGCCCCGGCCGAAGGCGCCTTCTATCTTTATGTCGACGTCTCGGCGCTGACCGGCGACAGCCTCACCTTCTGCCGCCGGATGCTGGAAGAGACCGGGGTCGCGACGACCCCGGGCCGCGACTTCGACCCGATCCACGGCGACAAATGGCTGCGCCTCTCCTTCGCCGGCTCAACCGAGGACATCGCCGAAGCCGCAAGCCGGCTCGCCGACTGGCTGCCGCGCGCGGGTTAACCTTCTCGCTGGATCGACGCCGCGCGCCCTTCGAGGCCGCGCTTCGCGCGGCACCTCAGGATGACGTTATTCCTGAATGCCATGATAGGCCTGCGTCATGGCGAGGAGGGCTCCGGCCGAGCCGGAGCCCGTCTCGAACCACGCATGGCGGCGACGCAATGCCATGTTTTCACAAACTCCGAAGCAGGACCGCTCCCGAGGGGCCGCAGAATGGGTCCCCGAGTTCGCGGGGAACCCAGAAACCTTGACGGAAAGATGCGCCGCGCGCTCAGCCCCTGATGCGCGGGCAGAGGCGCATTGCGTTCTCGCCGAGGATTTTTCGTCGCGCGCTCTCGCCGAGGCGCGGGCGGTCGGCGGTCTGCTGCACCCCTTCCGGCCAGCCGGTGTCGCCGTGCGGCCAGTCGCTGGCGAAGAGCCA